>JAHLFT010000021.1 GCA_018883635.1 Candidatus Lactobacillus pullistercoris | reverse complement strand
GGCATATCTTCAGCCCAAAGTTGACGATCAAATTTTTGGTTCAATTTTGTAATGTTAAATGCTTGCTTAGTTTGTCTAATCTTACGAATGCTATCGTACAAATTATTACCGAGAGTAATTTGATCGTAGACCTCTGGCAGCTTAGTAGGATATCCGATTTTAACTTTAAGTGTGCTTAACTTTTTAAGTGCTTCTTTTTTTGTTGCTTCAGATAACCAATCATTATTTTTAAGTCGTTCATTGTAGACCGAAATCATGTGGTAAGTCATCTGTTCAACGTCTTTTTTGGCTTTATCACCGAAGTAATTCTTCCCATAGTAGACACCAACAAATTCACCTAACTCATCTGCGGTAATTCCATATGCTTGCTTAGCAGATGAGCTTAACTCTTGGATACCATAAACTGCTTGAGAATAGGGAAAGTTTGCTTCACGTAATTCTCGAGAAAGATAATTGGCATATCCATATGCAAATTTCACGATCATCCATGACTTAAGTTCAGCAAAGTGTGCATCATTAACTACTTCATTAATATGCTCAAAAAGTTTAGGTTCAGTAACGATGATTTTATCTACTTTTTGTTTGGCTAAAATTTGATTTAAGAAGTTCCCCATCTCAAATTCTTTAAACTGGTTAACAAAATCTTTAAGGTAGTATGGATTATACATCGCCGCAAAGTCGTTATTTTCCTCTTGAGATTTGATTAATGGAGCAAGCTTTTGATCAAAAGCAACTGCCTGTTCAGCATACATCTCACTATCATCTTCACCAAAACCGATTAACTCTAATACATGCTTCATCTGTTTCGCAAAGACGCCCAATAACTTTTTAGCATTATCTTTATTCTGATAACTGGAAGCATCAGGCAAGACTAATCCCGGAGCTGCAAAATAAAAAGCGTTTTGATCAGTATCTTTAAGATCTTGGTCAACTTCAAATGCAAATGGTAATTTAAAATCTTGCTTAAACAATTGTGCAGCTTGCTCATTCAAATCAGCAAAAGATTGCAACTCAAGTAACCGTTGTAAATCTTTTTTAATTGGTTTTGCACCAAGATCATTTCTTGTTTTCATGTTGGCTGCTTGTTCATAAAGCTTTACCACTTTATCAAAGTTAGCAATTTGAGGTAAAGCCTTTTTACCATTCATAAAGTCAGCCAAATCTTTTCTAAGCTGTTTCTTTACTTTTATATCAAGTTCTCTAAAACCACCGATATAAGGTTGATCAGCAGGAATTTGCGTTTTTTCCATCCAGTTTGAATTAATTGCCAAGTATAAGTTATCTTGAGGACGTGTCTTAGTGTTGGGAACAGTGACATCACCAATGCCACCTCGAATATTAAAATGTTTCATTCTTAATTACCTCTTATTCTTACTCTGTTTTTTTTACAATTATTACATATGAGAATTAAATTAAATCAATGACATGACATATTGCGTAAGTGAGCTATTTACTTGAATTCTTGAAAGGGAACTTACAACTGATATTGTTCTGTAATCTTTATTATTCTTCATAATGTTTAACTCCTTTGTTTTAATGTTGATTTAATCTTAGCAAGGAATTAAAATTATTTTTAAAAATTTCGTATTTGACATTTTTTGAGGTGATTTGTTGATGACAATTGGTGAGCTATTGAAGCAATACCGTATTGAACAAGGAAAAAAGCAAAAAGAATTTATTGCCGGAGTTGTTAGTCCTTCTTATTATTCCAAGATAGAAAAAGATACCCATCGCATTACAGCAGAAGATCTGTTAGCAATTTTAAACAAGAATAAAATTGCACCAGCAGATTTTTTCAAGAAAATGAATAAAGTTAATCGAGACCGGGATACTCAAACTGATTATTTTAGTACAGAAATAGATACTGCATACTATGCAAATGATCGTGAGCGTATCCAAAATCTATTGAAAGAAATTGAAAACAGTAAGCTAGATAAAGACACAAAGGCAACTATTCTTTTAGTAACAAAAGGCACCTTAGAATCAATAAAAAAGCCTGACAATGAGCCTGACAATGAATTGCGCCAGGAATTAAAGGATAAGATCTTCTCTATTCCTAACTTTAATCGCTTTAAATTTGAACTGTATACGAATTTTATGCCCTTCTATGACCTAGACAGCAATGTCGTAATTACTAAGAACATCATTAAACAATTTAAAAACGGTGATGATAAGAAAACCAAAATGGAATTGCCTGGTTTAATTTTCAATATTGTTAGTCAAGCTATCGAAAATAATCGTTATGATGTTGCTAAATATTTCATTGAAGAAGAAAAATCAATGCAGACAGGGTATCAAAATTTTTTGTTCAAAGATGCACTAGTTGTAATGGAAAATTTGGTTGCATATCATGACGACCATGATTCTAAACACATAGATACTTGCATGCTAGTCTATAAAAATATGAAGTTGGCAGGGATGCCCGCTTTTGCTGAACAGGCCAAAGAATTCGTTGAACAATATAAAGATCAATAGTCTTCATATCGCTAGCATTTAACTCAATTTAATTGCAGTTTTTGACTTGATTTCATATAATAATAAAAGAAAAGGAGTTAGCAAGTGCTAGTTGCTAACCCCAAGCGTAACTCGAATGACTATCACAGCTAACCCATGTGGTTAGCTTTTTCATTGCTCGCCTTTTATATACAAAAATATACAAAAAGCTCTGCAAAAGCAGAGCCACACGTTAACGTTTTTGTCGAGGAGCGACCCTCAACATGCACACTAACACTTTCATTTATCTTTATCTATAAGCATTATAGCACATGTTACATTTTTAATTATTTATGCTAATAGTATAAAAAAGTAGTAGAAAACAAACAATTATCGCTGCTATATAACCTATTAATAAACCTATTAATACATTAACAGAACAATGCTGCAAAAAAGTACACAGCCAATCTCCTAACATAAATAGATAAAGGCCTATAAGCCAATAATTTAATTGCTTCTGATTCATCCACGGCAATATCAATATAATTATTCCCACAACAATTAAAGCGTATCTTAGACTTTTATATACCTTATCATTGAGTAATGCATGACGCATACAAACAACCTCTTCCTATCTTCATTTCAAGTCTTCTTAATATTCCTTACTTTTTCATACACTGACCAAATAAAAAAGGGCGGTAATCAAACCGCCTCTTTCACATCACTCTATCCAATAAAGCCCATAGCGTTATAACACATATGCACCAGCATCGAGTAACGTAAGTCCTTCGTCTGCATGTAGACCCAAGCTAGCACCATACCTAAGCCCCAATATACAAAGATAAACTTGCTAAGCATCGGATCATGCATATAAGCGAACAAGAAGCCACTAACAATGATGCCGAGCCACTTATTCGTAATCTTTTTCTTCGTGAAGAAAATATTGAAAAACATCCCTCTAAAGACGACTTCCTCACAAAACGGCGCAATAAAGACCACCATAATTTCAAACAAGCCCTTACTATGC
>JAHLFT010000020.1 GCA_018883635.1 Candidatus Lactobacillus pullistercoris | reverse complement strand
CTATAAATGAAAAAAAGAAGATAAAAAGATATCTAAAAAAATTGATAATTTGATTAAAGAATGTCAGAGACATCCCTTTATTGAAAAAGGGAAACCAGAACCCCCTAAAAGCTAACTTAAATGGTGCGTGGTCTCGCCAAAAGATCGTTTGGTTTATTCAGTTACTGCGACAGGAATTCAAATATGGCAATTAAAATATCATTATACAAAATAACAAGGAAACTTTAAAAAATCCAAAAAATAATATTGTTGTTTTAATATTTTCATGTTATTCTAACTTTATCAATTGAAATTCATTTTTAGAAAGAAGGGTCGCCGTTGCGTCTTTAATCTTGCAAAATCAAACATAGTTGAACAGTAATTTTTGTTTTATGACGGAGAGACTATGCACTTTTGGCAATATTAGCAACGGACGATTAACTTCTTTTTTATATGCGCAATAAACTAAGGAGAGTCTACAATTGTAAAAAGTGTGGGCTCTTTTTTGCGAGGCGATTTTATGAGCAATATTAGAATTTCAAATTTATCTTTTAGATATGATGATAGTAGTGAGAATATTTTTAACAAATTAAATTTAAACCTGGATAGTAGTTGGAAATTAGGACTTGTAGGCAGAAATGGTCGCGGTAAGACAACTTTTTTAAATTTATTACAAAGTAAATTACAGGGATTAGGTGAAATTCAAACTAAACTTAATTTTTCATATTATCCAATTAAAATTGAGAAACCAACAAACATTACCTTATACGAATTACAGAAGCAGGTTAATTTTGAAGAATGGGAATTAGAACGTGAATTGATCTTGATGAATGTTGATCCATATCTATTATGGCAGCCATTTACTACTTTAAGTGGCGGTGAGCAGACTAAAATTTTACTTGCGTTATCTTTTACAGATAAAGATTCTTTTGCCTTGATTGATGAACCAACGAATCATCTTGACGAAGATAGTAGAAAAGAGATTAGTGATTATTTAGTTAAACATGAAAAAGGTTATATTGTTGTCAGTCACGATCGAGATTTTTTAAATCGAGTCACTGATCATATTCTGGCGATTGAAAACACGGAGATTCACTTGTATCAAGGTAATTTTGCAACGTATGAAGATACGAAACAGAAGAGGGACGACTTTAATCGCGAGAAGAATCAAAAGTTAAAAGGGGAAATTTACGGGTTACATCGACAAAAAGAACAATTTTATCATTGGGCACAAAAGGTTGAAGCAAGAAAAAATCTTGGTCAAAAATATAAGTATATTCTTAATCGCCGAACTAGATTAAATAAAGGAGCTATTGGTCATGCAGCTGCGAAAATGATGAAAAAATCGATCAACGCACGAGATAGAATGGACCAAAAGATTCAAGCTAAACAAGGCTTAATGACTAACATTGAAGATATTCCCGAATTAAGCATGAATTTTGAAGCTAACTATCATTCAACTCTGCTAGAAACTAAGCATCTCGATCTTCAAGTAGATGGTAAAAATTTATTTAAAGATCTAAATTTACTGATTAAAAATCACGAGATTATTTCACTCGAGGGCAATAATGGTTCCGGCAAAACGACTTTTCTAAAATTAATTCTTAGTAATCATAATGATATTAATTATCAAGGAAAATTTAAATTAACAAACGGCTTATCGATTTCATATTTGCCGCAAGATTTCACAAAATATAAGGGTACTTTACATAATTTTGCTTATGAATATAAGATTTCCTATGAAGAATTACTTAACAACTTGAAGAAAATGGGTTTTCCGCGTGCAAGTTTTAATACACCGATTGAAGAATTGAGTATGGGACAGCAGAAGCGAGTAGGTTTGGCTAAGTCGCTAGTTGAACCGGCTGACTTATATTTGTGGGATGAACCGGCTAATTATCTAGATGTTTTTAATCAAGATCAATTGATTAATTTGCTGCAGAGGGTTAAACCTGCAATGCTTTTAATTGAACATGATCAGCATTTTATTAAGCAGGTTGCTGACCATAGAGTAAAATTAAATAAATAATCAAAAAAAGCTCGTTACTATGTTTTGTAGTAACGAGCTTTTATTAGTATGACTAAATTCTATTGGTGAAACTTACCAGCTTCAGCCAAATTCTTATTGATGATTTCCATCGGGTTCAACCAAGTACCATTATTTTTCCACCAATTGCCACATGGATCGCCATGCTTATCAATGTAATGCTTATCAGTCTTAGTTACGCCGAGATGAATATGCGATCCTGTTAAACGACCAATCTTTTGGCCTAACTTAACATGTTGACCTTTTTTAACATAAATATCTGTTATACTTAAAAACCCTTCTTGGTAAACCTGAACATAACCATCTTTGCTAATGACCCATACGTAAAGTCCCATTCCTGGACGAAAGTGAACGCGATGAACTTTACCGCTGTGAACGGCTAAGACAGAAGAGTGACCAACTTCAGAGAAGCCAAAGTCATAACCATCATGAAAATAACTCTTAGGTTTGGTTCGTCTTAACACGTCGGTTTTGCCATACATCTGACCAGTTTTAAATTTGATTTTTTTCTCGTATAACCGCTTAAATGGGTAGCCCCAAGTAATAGGAACGGTCTTAACTTTCTTTTTCTTCTTTTTAACTTTCGTCGTTTGTTTAGGGTGATTATTAAAATTAAGTAGATTGTTTGAATTAAATAATGGCTTAGCCGCAAACAAAACGATCGCAATGATTCCAATTATAAGTAAAAAAACCGTTTTCTTTTTCAAAATAATTCATCTCTTTTTCCATCTAACATGTGCTCACTAATTTTTTCATCAAAATAAACAGGTAAGTCATGATCAAAATTATAAGCTAATTTATGGTGCTCCAATTCATCTTTAGTTAGCCAACTTAGTTTTCCCTCATCCGATTCTTGCAGACTTCCTGAAAAGTCAGTTGCAATATAAAAGAAGACTAAATAGCGTTCATTATTTTTATCATAGAATTGCTTAACCCCTGCTAAATGAGGATTTTTAATAGTTAACCCAGTTTCTTCTTTTATTTCACGCACAACAGAATCATGAAAAGATTCATGCTTGTCAACGTGTCCACCTGGGAAAGTTAATCCTGGCCAGACTGGATCATTGCGATCTAATACTAAAATTTTATTACCATTTTTAATCATACACATATTTGTTAAAGTAACAGGTTCTGTTCGATTCATATTTACCAACTTTCTGAATCAATTGTATCAAAATAAAACTATAATATTTAGCGAATTCTTGCTTTTATTATTAAATCTGTAATAAGTTAAATGATATAATTTTTATAAATTAGAATATAAGGAAAAAGATTGAGGAATCATGAATTTACGTCTAAAAACTTTAGCTAAAATGGTTGATCATAATAGCCGCGTTGCCGACATTGGAACTGATCATGCCTATTTACCGATTGAATTAGTAAAAAATGGTCGAGTTAAATTCGCAATAGCCAGTGATATTGGCCAAGGACCATTATTAAATGCTAAAAAAGATATTGAAGAAGCCGGTTTACAAGATTCTATCGAAACAAGATTAGGTAATGGACTTGAAACGATTACTAAAAAAGATGAAATCGACACTGTTATTGTTGCAGGCATGGGCGGAAAACTAATGACAGAAATTTTAAATTCTGCTTGGCTTAAAGGCTTTCATTTTCCAACTTTGATTCTTGAGCCTAATGTCGGTGAAAGTGGTGTAAGAAGTTGGTTGATGATCCACGGCTACAAAATAATTCAGGAGAAGATTTTAGCCGAAGCTGGCCATATATATGAATTGATTAAAGCCGTTTTGACAAAAAAAGTTAAACCTTTAACTGAGAAAGAATTATTATTTGGTCCAGTTATAGTCCAAGACAAAGAACCTGTTTTTTACGAAAAATGGCAAAATCAACTAGAATATAATCAAAAATTATTGCTTAATTTGAATCGAGCACGTAAAAAAGATACGGAACGTATCAAACAACTTGAGTATCAAATTAAACTAATAAAGGAGGAATTAGATGACTAAAGTTAAAGAGATTGTTGAACGTTTAAGACAAGATTTCCCAGAAGAAATTGCGTCTAAAGGTGATCCGGTTGGGATGCAAATTGGTTCGATGAATGCTGACGTAACTAAAGTAATGACAACGCTTGATGTTCGTCCGCAAGTGGTTGAAGAAGCAGTCGAAAAGGGCGTTAACTTTATTGTGAGTCACCACCCAGTAATGTTTCGTCCAGCACGCAATTTAGATTTTGCCAATGCACAAAATGCAATGTATGGCAATATCATTAAAAATGGCATAACAGTTTATTCTATTCATACTAATTCTGATAAGGCTCAAGATGGATCAGCAGATTGGCAAGCAGAAGAATTAGGTTTAAACGAAGTTGAACCATTCTGTCTTGATGATGATGGTATTGCTATGGGGCGGAAGGGCAAACTTTCTAAGCCAATGTCTGCTTACAAATTTGCTTACTATGTTAAAGAAAAAATGAATATTAAGATGGCTAGATTAATCACTGCCGATAATGATAAACAAATCTCAACTGTTGGCTTTATTTGTGGCGATGGTGGAAAGTATTGGACTAGAGCCCTGGACGATCACCTAGATGCTTTTATTACAGGGGACGTGTATTATCACACAGGACATGATATGATTTCTTCAGGCTTAACTGTGGTTGATCCTGGTCACTATACAGAAAAAATATTTAAGTATAAAGTTTATGACCGGTTAAAGAAATGGAATCAAAAAAATAATTGGATGATTGGAGTAGAACTTTCAGAAGTTTCAACTAACCCATTTCAAGATTTGTTTTAATTTAGAAAGGAACTAAAAATGGAATATCCAAATTTATTACCAAGATTTTTAAAATATGTCAAAGTTAACTCTCGTTCAGATGAACATTCAGATCGTTTTCCTTCTACTCAAAGAGAAGAAGACTTCCAAAAAAATGTCATTATGAAGGATTTGGAAGAATTAGGCTTAAGTGAGATTCACTATAATCAAAAAGCCGGCAGTGTCATTGCAGAAATTCCTGCTAACGTTGATTATGATGTACCTGTCATGGGATTTTTGGCACACAGTGATACAGCTGACTTTAATTCGGAAAACGTTAAACCACAGATTCATGAAAATTATGATGGGGAAAGCAAAATTCAATTAGGTGATTCAGAATTTTACCTTGATCCAGAAGTTTTTCCTAACTTGAAAAAGTATAAAGGTCAAACAATAATTACTGCTTCAGGTGATACATTACTTGGTGGAGACGATAAATGTGGTGTTTCCGAGCTCATGACGTTTGCAGAATATTTAATGAATCATCCTGAAGTAAAGCACGGTAAAATCCGTTTGGCATTTACCCCAGATGAAGAAATCGGTACTGGCGCTGAACATTTTGACGTTAAAGATTTCGGTGCAGATTTTGCCTTTACTGTTGATGGTGAAGCACCTGGTAAACTTGATTGGGGTACTTTTTCTGCAGCTCAATTTAGCCTTGATATTCAAGGCGTTAATGTCCACCCAGCTGTTGCTAAAGGACAAATGATTAATGCAATTCAAGTCGGAATCGATTTTCATAATCAATTACCTGAACACGATCGTCCTGAGCATACTGAAGGAAGAGAAGGGTTCTTCCATTTAATGAATTTTGATGGCACAGTTGATAATGCGCATATGGATTATATTATCCGTGACTTTGAACGTGATGGTCTTGAAAAACGCAAGGATTTGGTTAAGTCAATTGTCAAAAAGATGAACGATGAATTTGGCACTGACCGCATTACTCTTAAAATGTGGGACCAATATTACAACATGGCTGACGAACTTAAAAAGCACATGGACATTGTTGATTTAGCTCGTGATGCTTACAAAGCTGAAGGTCTTGAAGTCAATGAAGATCCTGTTCGTGGTGGTACTGATGGTTCACAATTAACTTATATGGGTCTTCCATGTCCAAATATTTTTGCTGGTGAAGAAAACATGCACGGTCGTTATGAGTATACCGTGCTTGAATCAATGTGGAAGGCAGTCGACGTTATGATCAAAATGGCAGAATTAAATGCTGAAAGAGCTAAATAGTGAAACGTTTTTGACTAATTTAGTAGCATATAAAGCAAAATGACTTGTCATCGATAAATGCTGATATATTAATGTAAAATGAGCTTTTAAATATTTAGTTAAAGTTATACACTTATATTATGCTTTTCAAAGTAGATGGTTAAATGAGCTTATAAATCAAAGCTTTTAACTATCTACTTTATTTTTATGCTTAAAAATCAATATCGTGAAACAAATAAATATTTGCAATTTTTAAATCTTTTTAGTACTATAATGGTGTATTAGAATTATAGTACACTTAAACGAAGAGGTGGCTGGATGGAATTCAAAGACAATATTCCAATTTACCTTCAGATTGAACAATATCTTTATCGTGAAATAGCAATGGGTAAGCTTAAAGCAGGCGAAAAGATCCCTTCGGTTCGAAAACTTGCTTTAGAACTAACCGTTAACGTTAATACGGTTCAGCGTGCATTGCAGCAAATGAATAATCAAGGCATTCTTTACACCAAACGAGGTGAAGGGAATTTTGTTACTGAAGATACAGAATTATTGGCGCAAACTAAAAAGACTTTAATTGATGATGAATTAGAAAGTTTTGTACAAAATATGACACGGCTGGGGTTAAAAGAAAATGAATTAATTTCAGCTTTGGAAGATTATTTGAGGGGAAGAGACAAATGAAGGACATATTAATAATTAAAGACCTAAATTATAAAAAGAATCAAAAGACGATTCTCAACGATGTTAATTTGAACCTATCATCTGGTAAAATCGTTGCTTTATTAGGTGAAAACGGTGCAGGGAAAACTACTTTAATGCGCCTGATTGCCGGTGTTGCTAAAAATTACAAAGGCTCGATCCAAGTAGATGGTTTTATCAATGAAGCACAAAGAAAGGCCAAGCTATCATTTACAGATGGTTTAACTGGTTTTAGTGATTCTAGCAAATTAAAAGAAATTGAAAAGTTCTATGCCACAATTTTCGATGATTTTGATGAAAATGAATTTGAAGAAATTAGAAAATTCATGAAATTAGACCTTGAAATGAAATTAAGTCAATTATCTCGAGGTATGCGTGAAAAACTCATCATTGCGTTAACTTTTGCTCGTAAAGCCGATTTATATTTACTCGATGAACCATTTGGTGGTATCGATGCAATGGCCCGTAAGAAGATAATCAACTCCATCATTTTATGGAAAGATGAAAAATCTACAATTCTAATATCTGACCACTTTGTTAATGAAATTGCTGCTTTGTTAGATGAAGTAGTGATAGTTAAAGACAATACAGTCTTAGAACATAAATCTGCAGATGATATTCGCCAAACACATAAAAGTATTGAAGAATATTATGAAAGTTTTTACGAAGATGAGGATGATGAATAATGACTAGTTTTAATACATTGTTCAATCGGATGTTTCAACAAAAAAGCAAAACAGTTTACTTAATCTATTTGATTCAATTATTTGCTAGCTTCTGTCTGACTATTTTGTTGCTAATCAATTCAAATGGTCATACTGATCAAATTGTAGTTAATAATCATCATGAATCAGTAAATATTTTTATCGTCTTTATGGTAGTTTTTGCAGGGATTATGTTTGCTACTTCGTTTTTGGCAAATTTTGTTTATTGGATTATTTCTGCAGTGAAGAATGAAAAGATCGTCCGCAGTCAAACCTGGAGACTAATACCGATTGATGATACAAAATTCTTATTATCTAATTTTACTTCTGCATTTTTAACTTACGTCTGGTTGTGCATACTTGAATTTTTAACAGCTTTGTTAGCAAGCTTGCCAATTTTATGTAATGGCACAGTTAGAGATTCCATATTTGCTACAAGACATCAATTAACTGCTGATAATTGGAAGCAATTACTAGGAATTCTAATTTTAACATTTTTATTTGCTTACGCCTGGTATTCCGTGATTAGTTTACTTAACTTGAGTAGCCGCAGTATTATTGATTTTTTACCAATTAAATCAAGTAAGATTGTGACCTTTATTATTAGAGTGATTATTATTTTTATTATCCTTTGGCTTTTATTTATTGTGACTTCAAATCTTTCACAAGCAATCCCAGCAGCATTTGGTATTCAGAATACTAATAGTCCTAATGATGCGATAGTTTTATTCTTAGCCTTTGATATCATTATTTCCCTAATTGATGCTTTTCTTTTAAGTAAATTTGTTGAAGCAAAACAAAATTAGATGGGAGAATCATGACTACATTTAAATCATTGTTTAAACAAATGTTTTTACAGAAAAGAAGGTATGCTCATTTAGTCTTGCTTTTACAAATTTTTGCTGTGATATTTATATTTGTCTTTTCTATCAATAGTAACGAATATAAAAGTTTATTTGTAATTGGTAATAAAACTAATAACTGGGATATTCTTTTCTGGATAGGTTGTTATACTACGGTTATAAGCGACCTAATCTTTTTAGGCTTACTTTGCTGGCAAAATGAAAAAATTAATTTAAGCCAGACTTGGCAGCTAGTTCCAGTCTCAAGTATCAAAATTTGGTTAACAAATATTTTTTCAAGTTTGATTGAATGTGTATACATCTTTATTATCCAAGTCATTTTTGGGATATTGGTTATTACTTTTGATTGTTTAAGTAAGAAAGTTAATTTTTTCACTGAGATAACAAAAAGTGCTGCCTGGAACTGGTCATGGGCCGATTTTGAAGGAATCATTGAGCTTCTAATTTATCTAATTAGTATCTGTTTAATTGTTTTTACATTTGTTAGTTTTGCTAATTTATTAACTAGAACTATAATTGATCAACTTCCTGGTAAAAATACCTTAATAATAAAAATCTTTGTCATGGCACTTTTAGTAATTATCGCTGTTTTCATTGCTGCTAAATTAAATGATCAAGTGCTTTTCATGTATTACAGTCGCACCAAAGCGGTTGATTATGATAATGTAGACCTTTTAAGAATCTCGATTGTTGAGTATCTTGTCGGTACAATTGTTTTGGGAATTGTTAATTGTATTTTAGTAGACGAATTTGTAGAAACAAAAATTAAGTAGGTGATAGTCATTGACCAAATTTATAACTTTATTTAAGCAAATGTGGTTGCAGAAGCTGAAATATGTATATTTAGCTTTCATCATAAATATCTTTTTAATTATTTTTATATCAGCTTTTGCGACCATCTCACATGATTATGATTTATATTTCTTTTATTCACCAGAAAAAAATCTAAATTCCTTTTGGGCATCAAACTTTGCGACTATAACTTTATATGTCGATCTTGCTTTCTTTGCTCTTACTTGTTGGGAAGATGAGAAGATCAATTTAAGTCAAACTTGGCACTTGATTCCTACGAATGAAAAGAAACTTTTTACGGCTAACATCATTAGTAGCCTTGCCAGTTGTGGTTTGTTGTTTCTAATGCAGCAAATAGTAAACACACTATTATTTTTGCCCAGTCGTGGTGCTAAAAGCCTATCATTTGTCTTCTCAAGCTTTAGCCTATGGATGAACAAATATAATACTTTATCTTCAACATTACTTCATTGGTTATTCATTATTTTAATCATTGTCTTTTTATATCTTTTCGTTAGTTTCGCCAATTTTTCTTCAAGAATTATTTCAGAAACTTTACCTGTTAAAAGTACGCTATGGATTAGATTGTTTTTAATTGCACTTTTAGTGATTATCGCTGTATATTCGGGATCAATTATTCTTTCTCATGTAGATGGAATCATTAATCGGGTTAACATTTTACGTAATTATGATCCGATCTGGTTAGACGATCTTTTAATCTTTATTGTAAGTTTTATTTTGGGAATTTTTGATTTGTGGTTTATTGATAAATATATTGAACCGAAGATAAATAATAGATAAAAAAATACTTCATTCTAATTAAGAATGAAGTATTTTTCGTTAAGCGTTAGCGGCCATATAATCGTATAACTGATTTACTTCTTCAGGAGTAAAAGATCCATCACCAGTTTTCATTGCATGAACCTTTTCAACTGAAAGGTGACTGGCAAATGCTAGGTCAGTATCATTAACATGGTGTTTAACTTGATAATCTATAATTGCATCTGATAATTCTTCAAATTCGTTCATAGTGATTCTCCTTACAAGATAATTTTAACATAAACTAGGAGAACGATTTAGAAAGTTTTCCATTGATTAAGTGGCCAGTACCGCCATTTAACTTCGCCTACAATTGCACTGCGTTTAACAAATCCAAAATAACGTGAATCTTTTGAAACATCACGGTGATCACCCATTACAAAGTAACAATCTTTGGGAACACGCTTTTTTAAAGTGAAGTTTTCAGTATAAAGCTCACCATCTTCATTTGCTTCTTTTTTATATTTATTATTTAAATATGGTTCTGGAACTTGTTTACCATTGACATATAATTTATCATTTTTACTTGTAACCATATCTCCGGGAAGACCAATTACTCTCTTTATGTAGAGGGCATTTTTTTCATCGGGAGCCTTCAAAATGACAATGTCATTGCGCTTTAATTTAAAATGTCTAACTGCAATAATGCGATCATTGTTTTCAAAAGTAGGCTGCATTGATGGTCCGGATACAGTTTCGTTTGATAAGACAAAGCTGAATAGGGCATAATAAATACCAATTAAAATGGCCATCATAATGATAATATCAAGGACAAATCTCCCTAAGCTTTCGTCCTCATCTTTTTTATTCTTATTAGTATCCTCTGCCATAAAATCTCTCCTTTAAATTACTTCTATTATTATAACTGATTTCGCTACTGAATGTTAAAATCATATAAGGGAATATTGATGTCATATTTAAATAAATTAAATTCATTAGATCAGCAATTGGAAATTAATGAAGTTCATCAGCAAGTTGCTGAAATTAATGAAATAAATCATATTATTCAAGAACATAAAATTTTATCCAAAGCACCTCAGCCTTTAGGGTTTGCACCCGATCTATTAGAAGAATTAACTCAAAAAACTTCTAAAAATGAAAGACCTGCTTTAATCGTAATTAACAATTTACTGAATAATTTTAGGCAATATCTATCACTCACATATGGAATTTGGAGCTTACCCAATTTAGAAACTGCAAATTTAATTAAAAAAGAGCTCCAGGTTAAAACAGCCCTTGAAATTATGGCTGGAAATGGCTATTGGTCAAAAGCTCTTGAAAAAGTTGGAATTAAAACAGTTACAACAGATTCACTAGAGTGGGCAAAGACCTCTGCCACTGGTAGTAAAAAATTCGTGAATGTCGAAGACTTAAATGCCGCTGATGCAATTAAAAAGTATCATAATTTAGATTTGATTTTATGTTCTTGGTCTCCTAATTTTGGCAAAAGTGATCTGGAAGTCGTCAAAACTTGGAAAAAATATAGTCAAGCGCATTTAATTTTTATCGGTGAAAAGAATGGCGCGACTAATTCAAGAGAGTTTTGGGACTATAACCGTTTTGTGAAATCACATTCTTTAAAAAGAATTAATCAGTCGTTTAAAAGTTATGATTTTATTGAAGAAAAAATATTTGAAGTAGAAAAAAATGAATTGGAAGAAAATTAGTTTAATCTTGATCGTCTTTTTAACATTCTTAGCAACCGGCTTTATGCTGTCGAATATTCAATCTCGAGAAGCCGATCAATTGCTAGATGCACATGGGATGAGCAATAATACGCACTATTTTTATACTAATAAAAAGCAAAATATTGGGGAATTTTTAACCTACTTAAGGATGCGCTTTCCCAAGGACCACATTCAGGTGCACCTAGATAATCAAAAGGAAAAAGAACAAGTATTAGTGTGGGCTAACTATAAAATTCAATCTTTGCCAACACAAAAGGGACAATATTTCTCACCTGATGATTTTAAAGGACAAATTTCGTTTGCTGTGCTAGGTCCGGATACTAAAAATAATGTTGTTGAACTTCAAGGTAATCAGTATGTTATTTACAAAAAACATTACTATTCTGTAATTGGTGAATTTAAAAATTATCATCAAACTGAACAAAAGAAATACTACTTAACAACCGGTATTAAGCAAGCAACCAGTAAAGAAAAACTAAAGAATTTTAAAATAATCATTGATTCACCAAATCGTAACGTAATTAAAACAGTCGGCGAAAAATATCATGCTAAATTAGAGATTCCAGCTTTTGTTAAAAGTCATCAGTATTTACGTTTGTCTGTTTTAAAAGAAATATTCCTAATTTTATTATTCTGGATAATTGGGATTATTTGTAACATCTTTATTGCCTTAATTGAATGGCGCCAAGTAAAATTAGCTCACTTAAAACGTAAATTCTTTGTTAACTGGTTAATTAATCGCGGTTTACGGTTAATTTTAATCGAAACGCTTTTAGCAATCATTGCTTTAGTAATTTTACAATGGACCGCCTTTTTCAATAAATCTTTTCATTTGCTAGAAATAATTGTAGTTAACTGGTTACTAGTACTGTTTACCTACATAATAAGTTGGATCATCATAAATAAAAAGGAGAAAAAAGATGCTTAACTTACCTGATTCTTTTAAAGAAAAATATCTAAAGCTATTGGGTTCTCAAGAAGCAAAAAAATTATTTGATAGCTTAAATCAAGAAACTAAAAAAGCATTCCGTATTAATTCCCTAAAGGAGTTTAATGATATAAACATTTCTAAAAAAGAACCAGTCCCTGATATTCCGTTAGCTTATTACGGTGAAGTAAATAGTAAAAGTCCTGAATGGGTTAGTGGAGAAGTTTATTCTCAAGATCCAGCTGCAATGTTTCCGGCCCAAATTGCTCAAATTTCGCCTGGAGAAAAAGTGTTAGATTTATGTGCTGCACCAGGTGGTAAAACGACTGCACTAGCCGAAAGTCTAAAAAACAAGGGACTTTTAGTTGCAAACGAAATTTCTTCAACTAGAGTTAAAGCTCTAAGAGAAAATCTGGAACGTTGGGGTGTAGGGAATGCCTTGATAACCAATGAAGATTCAATTAATCTTGCAAAAAGGTTCCCCCAATTTTTTGATACTATCCTAGTTGATGCACCATGTAGTGGGGAAGGGATGTTCAGAAAAAATCCAGATGCTATTAAATATTGGTCACCAAAATATGTGTTAACTTGTCAAAAGCGACAAAAAGAAATCTTAACTGAAACGATTAAAATGTTAAAACCAGGCGGCAAACTAGTATATTCAACTTGCACTTTTTCACCTGAAGAAGATGAAGAAATTGTTGCTTGGCTTGTCAACACTTATCAAATGAAAATTGAAAAGCCCAATAATATTAGTTCAAATAAAATTAGTTTTGGCCGAAAAGATTTTTTAAAGAAACCTGTACCAGGAATTGAAAATACGCTTAGGTTTTGGCCTCAAGATAACTTAGGAGAAGGGCAATTTGTAGCTATTTTGACAATGCCAGGTAATGATACAAAAGTACCTAATAAACAAAAGAAAAAGCGCGCAAAAGGGAAAAATAATTTAAGACCTAATAAACAGGAAAAGGAATATTTGGTAAAAGTTTTAGACAAATTCGTGTTGCCAGCGTTTCTACAAGATTGGTCTGAAAAATGTTTGATTAGAAATGATCACGTTTTTATTCCGGCGTATTCCGGCAATCTAAAAGGCTTAAAAATAATTAATAATGGGATTGAATTAGGTTTATTAAAGAAGAATCGCTTTGAACCTGGTCATCAGTTAGCGGAAGTGTTAGGGCAAGTTAAACAAAACCAAGTTTTTGAACTTGAAAATCAAGAAGAATTTATGAAATATTTGCATGGTGAAACCATCAATAGCAAAACTCAACTGCGGGGTTTTGTTCTTGTTTCTTATGAAGGTTTTATTTTCAGTTTTGGTAAAGTTACAGGAAATGGAATTTTAAAGAACTTTTATCCTAAAGGCCTCCGGATAATGAAAATTGATTAGTTAGAAGAAATTAAAATAATATAAAAATAAAGGCTCAGGATGTTATTCCTAAGCCTTTTACTATAACTCTTGTAATAATATCTGCTTTATTTGATTCAGAAGCTCTAAATCATAGTATTTCTTAATATTTGTTAGTTCTTCTGTCTTTGATTTACCATAAACAGCCATTAAAATTGCTAACTCATTTTTCCAATTTTCAATTAATTCAAATAAGCCATTTTCACCATTTTTATTTAATGTTTGCAAAAAGAAATTCGCAACACCAACCATTTTACCGCCTAAAGAGAGGCCTTTTAAGACGTCTAATGGAGATCTAACACCACCAGATACATAATAATTTAGGTCTAATTTATTGGCAATTAAGGCAGTTAAAACAGTTGAAAGGCCGATATCTTCTAAATATGAAACATCATGATCATTACGATGATTTTCAATTTCAGCAAAATTAGTACCACCAGAACCAGCCACATCAAATAAGTTAAAGCCCGCGTTTTTTAACTTTAAAAGAGAATCTTGATCAAAGCCAAAACCAACTTCTTTAATTATTATTGGTTTAGTTACTTCTTGTCTAATTGCTAACATATTATCAAGCCACTGAAAATTTCTCTCACCTTCGGGCATTGCAGCTTCTTGAACCGTGTTTAAATGTATTTGGAGTGCATCCGCTTCTATGGAAGTCACAATTTTCTCAGCACTTTTAGCTGGTGTCAGGGGATTAATATTAGCAAGTATCAAGCCATCGGGATTAGCATTTCTAGCTTGATAAAAACTATCTAATTTGTCTTGCTCTTTAACTAAAATACTGGCAGATCCTAATGCCATGGCAATTTTTGTTTTAGCGGCAATTATTCCAAGCTGTTTATTGATCAACTTGGACTTTTGGGAGCCACCGGTCATCGCTTCAATAAAAAAAGGAGCCGCTAAATCTTTTCCAAATTGTTTAATTTTGATACTGTTTAGATCTACTTTTGCCTCTGGTAAAGCAGGGCGGAGCAAGTGAACTTGATCAAAACTATTTTGTCTCTCTTTATCAAAAAACATCTGGGCTAATGCCAGATGTTCTTCTTTTCTTTCAGATCTTTTTGACATTTTTACCTCTATTAGTGGGAAAGAATAATATTATGAACTCTAAAGTTTAAAGGCAAAATACCATTTTTGCGCCATTCTTGTTCAAGTGCAACTGTATCACAATTTTCATCAGCAATTACAATACCACAATCACCATTTCCTGCGCCTGAAGTTTTAGCAGCACCTTGATATTTTTCAGCAATATTAATTAATTTTGTTAATCGTGGTATCTCAATCGCGATGTGATTCATTTGCGCAAATTTTTGTAAAATTTTTCTATTTACGCGAATTTGTTTTTGAATTAAAGAAATATCTTTTTCTTCAAAGCCTTGAATCATTTTAATTACACATTCTCTCGATCGCTCTAAAAACTGTTGATATTGTCTTGGATCATCAGTTTTATTTGCATTTGTTTCGTCAACCAAACGAGAAGTGGAGGCTGGTTTTTGGCTCCAACCAATCATTAATTTCATGCCTTTAGGAGGAGTTAATAATTCTATCTTTAAGCCAGGCCAAGCTTCTTGGATTACTGCAGATAAGTTCTTGGTTGCTAATTCATGCTTAAGCCACTTTTTATCAAAAGTTTGATAAGCAATCCATCCTCCATAAACGCTTGCTGCAATATCACCGGCTGAGCCATTTCCTTGAACAGAATAGTGGGAAATAGCAGATAATTTATATACTAATTCATTCGTTAACTTCACACCGTAAAAACGCAAAATAGCTTTAACAGTAGCCACTGTAACAGCAGCACTAGAACCTAAGCCATACTTTTTTCCATCGGCAGAATCAAGATCAGAATTAACATGTAAATCATAAACATTCATTTTGATATTTTTTTCTAAACAATATCTTTCAGTGTAGGAAATTGCTGACAAAATGTATTCAAATGGATTATCACGATTATCAATGACAATTCTTGATCCTTTGCGAACCCAATGAACTGAGTCTTGCGAATATTGTTTTGAATGAATTAATCCAGTACCAGTAGTACTTTCTGAAATTGTTACGCGAACAAATTGATTAACAGCAACTAATAAAGCTGGACAATTTTGTTCTAATACTGCATATTCTCCAGCAATATACAATTTTCCGGGTGCTTTTTCTGTTATCAAAGAACTTAATCCTCTAATCTATTTATATTTCAAGGCGTTACTATAAAATTGTAACACCAGGTCCAAAACTTGCATTAATTATATTAACATTACTAAATTCGGACAAAAAGTATTTTTTTATTTCTTTTACATTTTTTAAT
>JAHLFT010000019.1 GCA_018883635.1 Candidatus Lactobacillus pullistercoris | reverse complement strand
ACAAAAACGCATCGGGATATTGTTCCTTAATTTCGTAATATTGCTTCATCATTGGTGTCGTATCTTTTTTTGCCATTCGTTACCAAATATCCTTTCTTCCAAAAACCTATGTTCTATTATAACGTAAAAATGTTAACTCTTGAGACGCAAAAAAATTCTCCATGCCTAATTGCATGAAGAATTTTATACTATTCATCAACTGAGAGGGATATAGATCTTTTTAATTTCACTTTGAAAAAGGAAGTTATAATCACTAAAACTACAGCCAATATTGAAAATAGAATCCAGCTATATAAAGGAGAAAATCCATTTGCTATTCCTAAAAATAATACTTGTCCTATAGGCGCACCAATTAATACTAACATTTGAAAAAGACCATTTGTAGATGCCAACTGCGTATCAGGTACTATCGTCATAATTAAAGCACTGAGGCGAGGATTTATTTTTCCAGCTAAATATCCTGTAATTAAAATAATAATTGCTAATAGCCAAAACGATGTATGTCTAATAAGTACGATAGCTAGTAGTAACAAGGAAAGTGAACAGTAACTTAGCAAACTCTCAATAGAACTTTTCTTAAAAAAATCATTAACAAATAAAGCACCTAAAATAGTACCTACTGAAAATAGAATGTTTATTCCAGCAACAGTATACCCATAATTTAAAAAATATAATGCTTTATATTTTAAAAGTGAGACATTAATTAATGGAATCATGGCTGCACCTAAAAAATTGATGCAAACAGCTAATATTATAATTATTAATAATCTCTTTTTTCTAGTTAAGAGATTAAATGAATTTCTGAGAGAGCTATTTGATCCTGTATTATCATTATTCAAAATTTTTATCTGGCTTTCAGCAACTTGGAGTTGTTGCCTATGAGCAAAAATAATTAGTCCAGCAAGACCAAATGTCACTGCATTAATCAATCCAAAAAGCGGATAATTATAATTAAAGCCGACAATTAATGTAGCTCCAATAGCCTGAAAAACTACTTGAATAGTGGTGTTAGAAGCAGTATATAATCCCATTGCTGAGTTTAAATCTTTTTCAGCAACCGAATGCTGCAAGAGCGGAAGCGATAAACCATTTCCAAAATTTCCTAAAATATCTGAAATGATATTAATCAGCAGCAATACTAAAAATAGCCCAAAAGATTTATTCAAACCGATTAAAAATGTGAGTGCCATAAAAAGTAGTGCCTGGCTCAAACGAGTAAGAATCATATAGTTTACTTTTTTAGAAGCTCGATCTGCCCAAACACCAATTATCACTGATAATAAAGCCGGTACTATAGTAGCCATTGAAGCGAGTGAAACAGCAAGAGATTTATTTGGAACAGTGCTAGCATAAATGACAAAAACAATATCATATAAGCTATTACCAATTGAATCAATTAAGTCAGAATTTAGAAGGGTACGGTACTTTATATTTTTTAAATATTCGTTCATGGAACTAGCCCTTTCATATTATTATTTTCTAGCGATTGAATAAATGTTTAATTAAACTATAATCATTTCTCAGCTATATTTGTTAAAATTTGCAAATTTGCAAATTATTTTGGCAAGTTCATTACGAATATCTCATAACCTGAGAAAGATAACACTTTTAGCAACTCATCAGCTTTTTCTCTATCATTTGTAAATAATGCTTCAAAATATTGGCCAAGTAACTTATACATTAATAAATCTGGAATAGCTGACATATTATAAAGGATCAACAAAACTTGACTTAATTGAGTTCTATCATTGTCTTTATAGCTTCTCCCTAAATAATTAATACAGATAGAACCTATTCTTCTCTGTCTTTCAAAAGAATATTGATTTATTGTGTCCCCATATCTTTTCACAATTTTCTTCATATACATATTCAATCGATCCATATTAAAGATCATCATTGAACTTCCAAATAGTTGTAGAAAAATCTTATCTGTTGTCCAATCTTCAGCTTCATCTAGTTTTTTTGAAAATTTTTCTATTATTTTTGGATCAAGGTCATCAAGATTATTTTCTAAAATTTTTTCCATCAAAGTAGCGTCTAATAGTAAAGTAGTAAAAGCATCATTTTTCTTAGACTCGTCTTTAATTTGCTTTATCTTATCAAGGTCTCGTTCATAAAATGCAATAGCCAATTCATTTAATTTTTTATCTTCTAGTTCCTTATTATCTCTTTGATCATTTGGATTTAATAAATTAGTAATATTGATATGATTCAACTGTACTATTTTAAAAAATTCACTTGTTCTTAAGTCTTGCTCTCCACTTTCTACACGTGAATACTGGGAAACGGAAACTATTCCACCTAGAAAATTTTTCTGTGTTAAGTGTCTCTTTTTACGTTCTTGATATAAAAATTTGCCTATCTCGGTTCTTTCCATTGTTTCCACCGTATTTTTCCTATTTCTTTATTTACCAATAATTTTAAGTCAATTAGAATTGATCTTCACTCTGTTTTTATACGAATTATATAAAAAAATTCTCCATGCCTGCTTGCATGAAGAATTTTTCTAACATTAAATATATGCATTTTTTTGTAAATTATACATTTCTTGATATTTTGCATTTTTATTCAATAAATTAGCATGAGTATCAAAGCCACTAACTTTTCCACTATCAAGAAAGAGTACTTTATCAGCAAACTTAACTGCAGATAGTCTGTGCGTAACAAAGAAGATCGTCTTTTGGTTGTTTTCTCTTAAAAAGCGCTCATAAATTTCTGCTTCACTCTTAGCATCTAACGCTGCTGTCGGTTCATCTAAAAATTCAATCTTACCATTTGCATATAAGTCTCGTGCTAAAGCAATCTTCTGCCATTGACCACCAGATAAGTCAGTTCCATTTTCAAAATCTTTAGCAAGAATCATGCTTAGTTGCAGATGATCATTAGCCAGCAAATTCTCTAGGCCTGCTGCTTTTAAAACATTATTTACTCGCTCTTCATTAAATGAATATCCCGTAATCACATTTTCTTTAAGCGTTAACTTAAAATGAGAAAAATCTTGGAAAGTAGCTGATAAATTTTTATGTAGGTCAAAAATATTAAAATCTTTTAAATTATCATCATCAATTGAAATAGCTCCAGTAGTCGGGTCATAAAATCGCATTAACAACTTTACTAAAGTAGATTTTCCTGATCCATTTTCACCAACAATTCTGATCTTTTCGCCATTTTTTACTGAAAAACTAACATTGTGTAAAACTTCATCATCAGAAAATGGGTATGTAAATGAAAGATCCTTAACTTCAATCTTCTTAAACTCATCAGGAAATTCTTGCTTTCCATTTTCAAAATTATCGTGATATTCAAGAAAATTAAAGTACTTTTCAATCCACAGTAAAGAATCATAGAGCAGACTGCTATCTTCCACTAAACGTGCCATACTTGTGGAAATATAACCAATTACAGAAACAAACATTAACAAAACGCCAACTTCTAGAGCACCCGTTCTTACCGAGTTAGTAAACCAATAAAAACCGTAACCAAACACTCCAACAGTTAGAAGAACAAATACTGAGCTAACAGCGAGTTGCTTTTTACGAATTTGATTTACATCCCTTTTAGTCTGCTCAAATAAGGTCATATACTTTTCAATAATTTTAGGAAACATATTAAAAAGTCGAACTTCTTTAGCACCCTGCGGTCTAACAACAAACTACTATAGTAATGTAAGTATCTAGTATTCTTACTTCTTTCAACCATTGTTTCAAACGACTGCTGCTGAATACGGTAATAAGAAATTCTTTGCGGCACCATTACAACTAATAATAAAACCAAAGTCGCAATTAGAGGTGCTGATTTAAAGAATAAGTTATAAGTCCTAGCTAATTCGTTGAAGTACTGATTTAATTTTTTAACGTGATTCATTTTGTCCTCCTTGATGAACGGATTCAACAAAATGAATTGTAATTATTCTCCGCTCATCTATTATTTATTGTCTTGTAAATTTTGATGAGCATTTAATACTACTGTCGGCATAATTTGATCTTCCTTATTTAATATTTTTATTAGATTATACTATATAAAATGATATTTTCATTAAAAAACAATTTATTTTTACACAAAAACACTCCATGATCATCAAAAATCATGGAGTGTTTTATCAATCTATTAAATTAGTAAATGTAATTAGTTTCTAAATTACATTCCCATACCCATACCTGGGTTTGGAGCTGCAGGAGCTTGGTT
>JAHLFT010000018.1 GCA_018883635.1 Candidatus Lactobacillus pullistercoris | reverse complement strand
TTTCTCGTTTCCTTAGCTTCAAAATCCAAATAATATCCTTTATAAACGCCATTATAATCAGTTGTTGAGGCTTGTCTAAAATAAGCTTCTCTAATAACTGCTTTTGAACGTTTAGGATAATCTACCTTTACAATTTGAATCGGAGTCGGCTTTTTATGCACAACAGCGACTTCCTGTTGAAGATAGTATTTATTTGATTCGTTAATCTGCTGTTCAAGCGTCATACCACGATCTGAAAAGCTTACACCTTTTCGATGATGGTACGATCGACGTAACTTTGATTTTTTAGCTGTTTTTCTAAAAGCGGCCATGCTACCGCTAGGATATTTGACCATCAACTTCACTCCTGATAGCATTATAGCAATAAAGACAAGTTTTTTGAATAAAAGGAAGTTTCTTGTATTATGCAACGTCTTTGGGTCACAGGTTATCGCAGTTATGAATTAAATATTTTTAATGAAAAAGATCCCAAAATAACGGTAATTAAATATGTTATTTCGAATTATCTTGAATCATTTTTAGAAAATGACAACTTGGATTGGGTTATTACAGGCGCTAACCTCGGTGTCGAACAATGGAGTATTCAGGCAGCCTTAGATTTAAAAAAAGATTATCCTTTGAGGGTGTCAATGATGACTCCTTACGAAGAATTTGCAAGTCGATGGAATGAGAATAATCAAGAAAAATATTTAAATTTAAAAAATAAAGTTGATTTTTTTGCTTCAACTTCTAATACAATTTATAAAAGTCCAGTTCAATTGCGAAATTATCAAAATTTTATGTTACAGCATACAGATAGGGCACTCATGATCTATGATCCTGAATATCCAGGTAAGCCGAAGTATGATTATAATTTAATCAAAAAATATCAGGAAAATAATGATTACGACTTAGATTTAATTGATTTTTATGATTTACAAGACGCAGCAGAAGAATATCAAGAAAATCATCAAAATAATGATTTTTAAGAAAGTAGATTAAAACTTTTGTAAACAAACGCATATTTTGTTTAAGAGTACAGATCTTTTTGCTAAAATATAGAAGTATGTAAAGGAGTTGTCACAATAATGGCAAATTTAAACGATATTAAATTATCTTCACAAGATATTTTAAAGAAAGAATTTCGAAATAAAGTAAAAGGGTATGATCCAGATGAAGTGGACTCATACCTTGATGATATTATTAGTGATTATGAAACCTTCTCACAAATTATTGAAGATTTATATGGTCAAATTGGTACATTGCAACGTGAGTTAATGGATTCTAAGCAAAAGCAAAAAGAAAGTCAATTTACCCAAACTCAAAATACCGAACCAAATAGGGCTGATGAAGTCAGAACATATACTCCAACGGCTAAAAGAACTAGCTTTGCTAATTCGGATAATGAAAGCGAAGGAGAAATTTCAACTAATATGGCAATTATCCAAAGAATTTCTACCTTGGAGCGTAAAGTTTATAACCTCGAACAAAAAGTTTATGGTTTACGAAAGTAGCTTACAAATATAGTGAATTTTGTTATAATAACTACCAGTGTGAATTTTGCGCAGTCGCGGTTAACTTAATGTTAGCTGAGGAAAGTCCACGCACGCACAAGCTGAGATGCTTGTAGTGATCGTATTCAGACCAATAAGCTGGAGGATTTTTATAATTACGGCGGAAAAAGTGCTAAATCCTTTGGACAAGCATTAATATCCTGAAAAGTGCCACAGTGACGAAGTAAAATTGGAAACAATTTTAGTGGAACGAGGTAAACCCTGCGAGCGTGTAACCCAAATTTGGTAGGGGCGTCTGGTTTAAGGAAATGAACGATGAACCAGGTTATTGCTAATTAGCAATAAAGATAGATGGCTGCACAAGGTAGTATTTACCAATGCTACTGGAACAAAACGTGGCTTATAGAAATTCACACGGGTAGAGTTGAGCTTCTTTAGAAGTTCAACTCTTTTTTTAAATAATTTTGAAAGAGTTAATTTATGAAAAACTATAATTTATATGCAACAATGGGTGTAGGCTTTGAAAGTGTAGTTGCTAAAGAATTAAATAGGTTAGGTTATGAAACAAAAACCGAAAATGGTCGTGTCTTTTTTAAAGGTGGGCAAGAAGACATAGTAAAAACTAATCTCTGGCTTCGTAGTGCTGACCGAATCAAAATTTTGCTAAAAGAATTTACGGCGCTGGATTTTGATAAGCTATATAACGAAGTTTACGATTACGACTGGGCACAATTACTACCAGTAGACGCCAAATTTCCAGTAAGTGGACGAGCAGTTCGTTCAAAATTACATTCTGAACCAGATGTTCAATCAATCGTTAAAAAAGCAATTGTAGATAAATTATCAGATCAATATCACCGCCGTGGCTTTTTGCCCGAAAGTGGCAGTGAGTATCCATTAGATATTCACATCTACAAAAATCATGCTCGCGTTTCTTTAGACACAACCGGCGTCAGTTTATTTAAGCGAGGCTATCGTGTTGAACATGGTGGTGCGCCATTAAAAGAAAACTTTGGTGCTGGCTTATTACTTTTAACGCCATATGATGGCTCGCATCCACTTATTGATCCGATGACAGGATCTGGAACCTTAGCAATTGAAGCGGCTTTAATTGCCAAAAATATTGCTCCAGGTAAATGGAGAAAGTTTGCATATGATAACTTTGACTGGTTTAATCCTGAATTACATAAAAATGCCTTAGAGATGGAAAAAGAACAGGAGAAAGATGATCATGCGCCAATTTGGGCAAGTGATATCGATCAGTCTGTTCTTGAAATAGCCAAAGTTAATGCTCATAATGCTGGGGTTTTACAAGATATTCGATTCAAACAGGTTGCTGTGAAGGACTTTGCAACAGATTTAGAAAATGGGATTATCATTGCTAACCCTCCTTACGGTAAACGATTAAAGGATCGTGAATCAGCTGAAGCTCTTTATAAGCAAATGGGTGAGGTACTTAAACCTTTAAATAGCTTTAGTCAATATTATTTAACTGCTGATCCAAATTTTGAAAAATGTTTTGGTAAAAAAGCAAATAAAAAACGTAAATTGTTTAACGGTAATTTAAGAGTAGATTTTTATCAATATTGGGCAAATAAAAATGATCACAAACGATCTTAATACTGAAATTTGGGTAATATCCGATACACATTTAATTTCTGATTCTTTACATGATAATGGGCAAGCTTTCTCACGAATGCAAAAAACCAGTCAAGGTAAAGACCTATATTATCAAGAAATTGCACTTTCTGCATTTGTAAAAATGGCTAATGAAAAAAAGCCAGCCGCTATTGTAGTAACTGGAGATGTCACTTTCAATGGTGAACGAACATCAGCTGAAAGATTTGCAGAGATATTTAAAGATTTAAAAACCACAAAATTATTAGTCCTTCCTGGGAACCACGATATTTTTGATGGTTGGGCAAGAGAATTCAGAGGGAAGAAACAATTCTTTACTGGAGAGATTAGTCCGATGTTTTGGAAATCGATTTTTTCAGATTGCTATCGTCAAGCTGAAAGTGCTGATTCCTCGTCATTAGCTTATAGTGTTAAACTGAATCCAAATTATCTCCTAGTTTTAGCAGATTCAAATTATTATGGTAATGAAGAAACAACAACGGCTCCTCATACACGCGGATTTATTAATAAAAAAGAGTTGAAATGGTTAAAAGAGCAATTCATTTATGCAAGCCAAAACAATTTGCGGCCAATTTTATTTATGCATCACAATTTATTTGCTCACAACCCAGCCGTTAATAAAGGTTATGTAATAGATAATGCCGTCGAAGTTAGAAGACTATGTAGTAAATTTAATGTGAAGCTTGCATTTTCTGGACATATTCATGCGCAAAATATTATAAATGCACACGATTCTTATCCTACAACTGAAATAGTAACTTCAAGTTTTTGCTCAACAGATCAAGGATATGGGGTAGTTCGTCTTCATCAACGTCATATTACTTACATTCGAAAATCTTTCAAAATGCAACCATATTTAGATAAAAATGAAAAGCAAAATTATACTTTAATGCATTTTCACAACTATTTACAAAATTTGCAGTTAGGTACATTAGCAGCTCATTTAATGCAAACTGACCTTGAAAAGAATCATGATTCTCTTGATCTGGTAAGAAAAATGGGAAGATTATTTGCTCAAATGAACTACAACTTTTACACCGGACAGAATCATCTAAAAAATACGCAGTTAGCAAAAATTCATTCTTCTAAAGAATATCAAGTTTTGATTCAACAACATCCTGAATTTGAACTTTATTTAAAGACTCTTTACGACACAAGCGACCATAGTAACTTACAAACTAAAATTCGGTATTAATAAAAATGAGGTTAAGTCTTTGAAAAAACATTTTCTTTTTTTAGGTAAAGCGGGGTTAATTTATTTTAGTTGGCTCTTTTTGATTCTTTTTATAGGATTAATTATTGCTTACGAAAGCGTTAGCAAGTTTAGTTGGCCTGCAGCTATTACTATTGTTATTTTCTTTATCATTCTTATTTATACTTACTTTGCTTCTTATTACACCGCTGAATACCTGCATTTACCTTATCGAAATAAGGTTAAATTGGCATCAGAACCGAAAATTACTTGGTCCTGGAAGCAAATAAAGATTGAAAAAGTAAGATTAAATAAATTACAAAACTTATACTTATTAAGAATAAAATTACAAAAAAAGAATGGAAAATAGATTCCATTCTTTTTTCTTTATAAATTATCATTAATTTTCTCAGAGTTAATATTTGGAATTGGATTACCATCTTGATCAAAATAGCTATTTAGATCACGACACCAAATCATCGCAATCGTATGTTGTCCAACGTGAACTCCCACAACTGGACCAATAATACTTTCATCAAATCTAACATTAGGAAATTTTTCTTTATAGTCTTTTAACCATTCATTTTCTCGCTTTTGATCTAAAGCATTAAAAATTGTACTTTGAATGGGATATGTCAGTGGCTTAATTAAATTTGAAAAATCATTTTGAATATGTTTATAAGCTCTCTTATATTGTCTTTCCTTAGCAATAGCCGAAATTTTCCCTCTTCCTTGAACATCCATTGATAAAATTGGCTTAATTTTTAATATTGAGCCAACAAAACTTGCAGCATTAGATAAACGACCTGTTCTTCGTAGATGTTTTAAGTCATCAACCATGAATCTAACACCCATCGTATTCCGTAGGTTTTCTAAATCATGCATAATCAAGTCAACATCCGCTCCTTTTTGTACTAATCTTGCAGCTAAAATTGCAGCATCGGCTTCACCTGCACAGGTAATTTTTGGATCAAAAAGATGAATGTTTATCCTTTTCTCTTCAGAAGCAAAATTTTTTAAAGAACTATAGAAACTAGATAAGCCACTAGAAAGAGGAATTACGATTACATCAGTATATCCTTGGGCAACGTATTTATCTATATATTTCTTTACCTCACCGGTAGATGGTTGGGAAGTGGTAGGCAAAGTTGCACTATTTTTTAATTTCTTATAAAAATTTTCATAACTAATGTCTACTAAATCTTTATATATATGATTATCCCAAATTATTGGAAGAGGAATTACATCAATTTTATATTTCTCTTGTTGCGCTTTTGAAAGATAAGCAGAACTATCAGTTAACACGGCAATTTTCATATGAATTAATCCTCCATTGATATCTCTTTATAACATTTTAATAGATAAACACCCTAATAGTAAAATTTTGGTATAATATGTAAGAATTATAAAGAAGTGAGGGACCTAAATTCTAACGCCTTTAATCAATTTCATACAATTTCCTAAAATTATTATTTAAAACTTTAATCAGAATAGAGGTAAGCAAATGAAGACAGATATTCAAATTGCACAAGAATCTAACGAATTACCTATTGAAGAAATTGCCAATAAAGTTGGTTTAAATAGCAATGACTTAGAACTATATGGTCACGATAAAGCAAAAATAAATTGGAATGCCATCAACCAAATCAAGAAAAATAACCATTTAGGGAAATTGATCCTTGTTACTTCAATTTCGCCAACTCCTGCAGGAGAGGGTAAATCGACAATTACTATTGGTTTAGGTGATGCCATCAATAATCAATTACATAAAAAGACGATGATTGCTTTACGAGAACCTTCGATGGGTCCAGTTTTTGGTCTTAAAGGTGGAGCCACCGGTGGAGGAATGGCTCAAATTTTACCAATGGAAGATATAAATCTTCATTTTACTGGTGATATGCATGCATTAACAAGTGCAATCGATACTTTAGCAGCCCTTGTCGATAATTATATTTATCAAGATAATAGTCTTAAAATTGATCCAGAAAGGATTCTGATTAAACGAGGGCTGGATGTTAATGATCGAAGTCTAAGAAAGATAACAATCGGTCAAGGGTCAAAGTTCAATGGGATCGAACACAAATCCAGCTTTGCAATTACTGTAGCCAATGAATTAATGGCTATTCTTTGTCTAGCTAACGATATTGACGATTTAAAGAAACGAATTGGAAATATTTTAGTAGCTTATTCGACTGATAATCATCCCGTTTTTGTAAAAGACCTTGGTTTTCAGGGAGCAATTGCAGCATTACTTTCTACTGCCTTGAAGCCAAATTTGGTTCAAACCATTGAACATACACCAGTATTTGTTCATGGCGGTCCTTTTGCTAATATAGCTCACGGTGCAAATTCAATTATCGCTACAAATCTAGCATTGCATTTAAGCGATTATACTTTAACTGAAGCTGGATTCGGTAGTGATTTAGGTGGCCAAAAATTTATGGATTTTGTCTCCAAACATTTAGATAAAAAACCGGATCTTTCTGTTGTTGTAGCAACCGTTAGAGCATTAAAATATCAGGCCGAAGAAACAACTGAAAATTTAGATAAAGAGAATTTGGACGCTTTAAAGCAAGGATTTAAGAATTTAGAACGACATATGAATAATATGCGTAACTACAATATTCCAGTTGTAGTTTTAATAAATAAATTTGCTAGTGATACTGATCAAGAACTCAGTTTATTGAAATCTTTAATCAAAGAGCAGGGGATTAAAACTGAAGTAGTTAATTACCATGATGTTGGCTCCAAAGGCGGCATAGAAGCTGCACAAATGGTGGTTGACGAAGCTAATAAGGAAAAAGAAAATATTCAATTTACTTATTCCGACAGTGATGATTTAAAAACTAAAATCCAAAAAGTCGCTGAAAAAGTTTATCATGCAAAGAAAGTTGAATACAGTGATAAAGCTGAAGAAAAGATCCATAATTTAATTAATCTAAATAAAGATAAATTGCCAATTATTATCGCTAAAACCCAATATTCATTTACCGATAACAAAAAAATATTAGGAGCACCTAGCAACTTTATTCTTCATGTTAAAAATATTGAGCTTAAAAACGGAGCAGGCTTTATCGTAGTAAGCACCGGTCATATTTTAGATATGCCAGGATTACCTAAACATCCTGCTGCACTTGACATCGACGTTGATAATAATGGCAAAATTAGTGGTCTATTTTAAAAGGTATATATGCAATTCTTATATTTATTAATTTCAACTTTAGTTGTTATTGCTGATCAGGGTTTAAAATTTTATATTAATAACAGCTTTCATTTAGGTGAAGTACACCAATTGATTCCAGGTATATTATCGTTAACTTATGTTCAAAACAATGGAGCAGCTTGGAATCTTTTATCTGGACAAATGTGGCTATTTTATTGCATTAGCATAGTTGCAATTGGTGTATGTTTGTATTTTTTGTTTAATTCTAAATATAAAAATGTTTGTTTTGATATTGGAATTTCTCTTGTTCTGGGCGGAATAATTGGCAATTTTATTGACAGGCTTCACTTAAAATACGTTATTGATATGCTACAACTTGATTTTATTAATTTTAATATTTTCAATATAGCCGATTCAGCAATAACTATCGGAGTGATTTTGGTCTTTATTTACTTATTATTTTTTGAAGGAAAAAAGCAATAAAATGGTCAAAGAATATAATTTATCAGTAAGCAAGAGTAATGTTAGATTAGATAAATATATTGCAGAGCAAATTCCAGATCTATCTCGTACTCGTATTAAAGAATTGATTAAATCGAAAAATATTTTAGTCAATAACCATTTAGAAAAAGTTTCCTATAAAGTTAATTTAGAAGATCAGATTAAAGTTACAGTTCCTCCTAAAGAGCTTTTAAACGTTAAGCCTGAAAACATCCCTCTTGATATTATCTATGAAGATAATGATGTTATTGTGGTTAATAAACCTCAAGGAATGGTAGTCCATCCAGCAGCAGGTCATCCTGATCATACTTTGGTAAATGCGCTTTTATATCATACTCGTGATTTAGCATCTAGTCCTGAAGGTTTTAGACCTGGGATAGTTCACCGAATCGATAAAGATACTTCCGGTTTATTAATGATTGCCAAAAACGCAAAAGCGCGAGAATCTTTAGAACACCAACTTGCTACCAAAACTAATAAGCGTCTATATTTAGCTATTGTCCATGGAAACTTTGGCGAAGAAAGCGGAACAATTGATGCTCCAATTGGCCGTAATCCTCATGATCGCAAAAAAATGGGAGTTGTCGAAACAGGAAAAGAGGCAATAACTCATTTCAAAGTTTTAGAACAATTTAAAAATTATAGTCTTATTCAGTGCCAGCTAGAAACTGGACGAACTCACCAAATTAGAGTACATCTTTCTTATATTGGACATCCTGTAGCAGGAGATCCACTCTATGGTCCGCGAAAAACATTAAATGGTAACGGACAATTTTTGCATGCACAAGTATTGGGATTTAAACATCCAAGTTCAGGAAAATGGTTAGAATTTGAAATAGATCCTCCAAAAATTTTTAAAGAAAGATTAGCAGAACTTAGAAAAGAAAAGTGATCCTATGAAACGATATTTAATTCTTGAAGATGGAAGCTCCTTTGCAGGAGAGGGAATCGGATCAAACATTATTTCTACAGGTGAATTAGCCATTCAAACTTCTAACTTTGGTTACCAAGAAGCTTTAACGGATCCGACGAATGCTGGAAAGATTTTAGTCTTTACCACACCAATGATTGGAAACAGCGGAATCAATGCAATTGATTATGAGAGTATCGATCCAACTGTTAAAGGAATCATTGCTAATGATGTTGCACTCAATATTTCTGACAATGAGAACTTTCAAGATTTAAATTCTTTTTTAAAAGAAAAAAAGATTCCTGCTATTTTTAATGTTGATACGCGTGCGTTAGTTCATCGTTTAGTTCAAAATCACATGATTAAAGCATCGATTATGGATACAGATGATGAACATTCCTTTGATCAAATTAAAGCTTTAGTTCTTCCCAAAAATAAATCAGCTACAGTTTCAACTAAAAATGCTTATGCAGCGCCTAATATGGGAAAGTCTGTTGCTGTAATTGATTTAGGATTAAAGCATTCTATGCTAAGGGAATTATCTCTAAGAAAAGTCAATGTTACGGTATTACCTTATAATGCTAATCCGGTAGATGTTGAAAATTTGCGTCCTGATGGAATTATTATTTCAAACGGACCTGGAGAACCTGATGAAGTCTTATCCGTTCTTTCACCAATTCTCAATAAATTTTACAAAAAATTGCCGATCTTAGGAATTGGATTAGGGTTTTTGGCTATTAGCCAATACTTAAAATTAGAATTAGTGAAATTGCCTCAAAGTTTTAATGGAATAAATTATCCTGTAATTGAACAAAATTCTGATAAAATTTGGCAAACTTCAATGGATATTGATCAGTTAATTTTACAAGACAGTGTAAAGTTTAATATGAATCAAGAATTTTTTGACTTACATACTGAATTATTAGCAGGTTACACAATAGAAGAAGATAGGGTAATTGCGACTGCCTTTAATCCAGAAGGAGCTCCAGGAAGTCTTGATGCTATGGAAGTTTTTGATCATTTCTTAAAAATGATGGAGAAGTAAAATGCCTTTAGAAAATGATTTAGACAAAATATTAATTATTGGTTCAGGTCCAACTTTAATAGGTAGTGTTGCAGAAATGGATTTATTAGCTAACGATGCAATAAATGCATTAGTAGAAGAGGGGATTCAAGTCATACTTGTAAATCCCAATCCTGCAACTATTTCTACAGATAAAAAAGATAATGTTACTGTTTATCTTGAACCAATGACTTTAGATTTTCTAAAAAGAATTCTTAGAATGGAAGAACCAGATGCAATCATTACCGCATATGGTTCAACTACAGGTTTAAAAGTTGCACATAAATTGATCCAAGACGGTATCTTGCAACAAATGAAGATAAAATTATTAACGTTGAATCCTCGTACTTTAGCTTTAGGAAATCAACAAAAAAGAAGCGAATTCTTATCAGGATTAGGAATCAGAGTCAACCAGTCTTGGCATTTAACTAATTTATCTTCCGATGATTTAATATCTCATGTCGATCAAATTAAAGATGCAGTTTCTTTCCCTGTAATGGTCACAAAATATAATCGCTATGTTCATAATGAACATATTGTAATTGATACAATTGAAGATTTAATCGCATATTTTAAAAAGGAAAGTTTAAGCGATAATTTTTCTTGGAAACATTACCGCTTAACTGAAGATCTCTCAACTTGGGAAGAAGTGATTATTAACGTTATTCGTGACTCTAACGGAAACATAGTATTTACAAATTTTGCTGGCTCAATTGAACCTGTTGGGATTAATTATGGTGACTCGACCATGGTAATGCCTGCACTAACTTTGAACAATGATCAAGTTCAAGAATTGAGAGCAGTAGTTAAAAAAATTGCTGAGAATTTAGATCTTATTGGAATAATGAGTGTCCATTTTGCCATCCGTCATCATGGCACTCATATTAAATATAAAGTTTTAAATATTAAACCCCGTTTGACTCGAAGTGTAGTTTGGATTCAAAAAGCCGGACTATATAGCGCTGGTTATATAGTTGCAAAAGTAGCTATTGGTTATAATTTAAACGAAATTATTGATCCAGCCTCAGGTTTAAGTGCAGTAATTGAGCCAACACTTGATGCAGTATCGGTTAAAATGCCATATTGGTCATTATCTGAATCAGGATATAATCACTATAGTTTAACTAATCGCATGCAAGCTAGTGGCGAAGTAATGGGAATTGGTCAAAACTTTGAAGCTGCTTTTCTAAAAGGTTTAGCTTCAACAACTGATCTTGATATCAGTTGGAATCTTTTCAAAAAAGAATATCAAAAAGATGAAAAAGAAATTTTAAATGACTTAGTGCATCCCGATGAAATGCATTTAATAAAACTCTTGGCAGCAATTGCTAAAGGTATGACTTATAACCAATTACAAAATGTGGTTTATTTGCATCCCATCTATTATCAAAAACTTTTAAATATTGTTAATTTAGCCCAAAATTTATACAACAACGACAGTTTTACATCAGAACTATTAATAGAGGCTAAAAGACGTGGTTTCTCAAATCAATTTTTAGCCCGCCTAACGGGAAAAGACGCTAAAGAAATTGAACATCTCTTGTCTAAATTAAATATTGAGCCATCTTATTTGAAAATTGATGGTTCAGCTGGAATATATCCAAGTAACGTTGATGCATATTACAGTGCTTATGATGTCGATAATGAAGTTAAACCATTAACGGCAGACAAGAAGGTACTAATTATTGGCATGTTACCGTTACAAATCTCGGTTACAAGCGAATTTGATTATATGCTTGATCATGCAATAACAACTTTACATAATAGCGGTTATGCAACAATTTTGTTATCAAACAATGATGAATCAGTCGCAAATGGTTTCAAACATGCTGACCGAGTTTATTTTGATCCAATTACAGTAGAAAATATTGTTACAGTTGCTAAAAAAGAAAAAGTAAATAATATTCTCTTACAATTCTCAGGTAAAAAAATCAGTGCCTTAAGTAAGCAATTAATTGAAAAAGGACTAAATATTTTAGGAAACATTAAAGAAGATCCTAGGCAAAAAATTACCAATATTTTAAAAAAACCTGGTTTTGGTCTTAAACAAGTACCTGCTTTAACTACTTCTAATGAATCTGAAGCAATAGACTTTGTAAAACACAATCAATTTCCAATTTTAATTGGCGGTTTTAGTAGAGATGTCAAACCTAAATCTGCAGTTGTATATGATATGCCGGCAGTTAATAAATACTTAAGCGAAAATCAATTAGATCAAATTACCGTTTCACGTTTCATAGAGGGCAATAAATATGAAGTTACTGCTATTTCAGACGGCACAGAAACGACTATTCCAGGGATAATCGAACATTTGGAACAAACTGGATCTCACGCATCAGATTCGATTGCTGTGTTTAAACCTCAAAATTTGGATAAAGTAGGACAAGAAAAATTAGCCTCAGCCGCAATTAAATTAATCAATCAATTAAAGATTCGCGGAATTTATAATCTTCATTTTTTACAAAATAATGGTGTTTTGTATTTACTTCAAATAAAACCATATGCAGGGCATAATGTAGCCTTTTTGTCCAAGGCATTGGGCAAAGACATAACTGCCTATGCAACTAAAGTCCTTTCTGGACAAAACTTAAAAGATTTGGACTGCAAAGAAGAATTATGGCAAGCTAATAATTTTATTCATGTAAAGATGCCAGTTTTTTCATACATTGATTATAGTAGTGACAATACTTTTGACTCCAAAATGAAGTCATCAGGTTCAGTAATGGGACGAGATATTCATTTAGCCAAAGCCTTATACAAAGGTTACGAAGCAAGTGATTTGCATATTCCAAGTTACGGTACGATTTTTATCTCTGTTAGAGATGAAGATAAAGAAAGAGTTACTAACTTAGCTCGCAGATTTGATAAATTGGGATTTAAATTAATCGCGACAGAGGGTACCGCTAATATGTTTGCGGAAGCGGGAATTACTACTGGAGTGGTAGATAAAGTCCATGAGGATCCTCGTAATTTGTTAAATAAAATAAAGCAACATAAGATTGTCATGGTTGTTAATGTAACTAACCTGTCAGATGCTGCTAGTGCGGATGCGATCTTAATAAGAGACCAAGCTTTATATACTCATATCCCAGTATTTTCAAGTATCGAAACCGCTGAACTTATTCTAAATGTTTTAGAATCTTTAGCACTTACTACTCAACCTATTTAAAAAATAAAAGACGAAAATAATAAAAGACACGAAATTTAAAATCATAATTTCGTGTCTTTTATTTATTTTTCAACTAATTTCTTTTGCATAACTTCTTTTTCATCAGGAGTAACTTCAATAGAATTTTGTCCTGTATAAATTACAAACCCAGGCTTAGCGCCATTAGGCTTTTTAACGCGTTTATCTTGAACATAATCAACCTGAACATGGGCTGACAATTTTGCTTTTGAAAAGTATGCGGCAATTTCTGCTGCTTCAAGAATATCTTGCGCACTTGGATTGTCATCCCGCAAAATCACATGCGATCCTGGCATATTTTTTACATGGAACCAATAATCCGTTTTATTTGCTTTTTTCAAAGTCAGCCAATCATTTTGATAATTATTTTTACCAACTAAGACGATCTTTCCTGATGAAAGTTTGAATTTATTTAAATTCTTTTCTGTAATCTTTTTACGTCTTACATTACGTTGTTGTTTACGGATATAACCTTGATTTTGTAACTCAACATTAATTTGATCAATATCTTGCGGATCCGCATTATCAATTGCAGTTTGAATAGAATCAAAATAATTTAAGTTTTCTTGTGCAATCTTTATTTGTTCATTAACATGTTTAATTGAATCGCGAAGCTTCTTATACTTTGTAAAATACTTTTGGGCGTTTCGTGCAGGGGATAGTGCTTCATCTAGCTTTACTTCTATTGGCTTATTATCATCATAATAGTTTGGTAAAGCGATTTTTTTCATCCCAGGTTTTACCAAATGCAAGTTAGCATTTAAAATTTCACCACGAATCCGATATCCCTCCGAATTTTCTGCTAAGTCCAGGTGCTTTTTAAGTTTGATTATTTTCTTAGAAAGCTTATTTTTTTCATTTTTTACTACCCCTTCAACTTTAGCTGCACGTTGTTTTACCCAATCACGATTTGCTTGATATTCGTAAAAATCATCAAGTGCATGATTTAAATCTGAGTCCGAACTTTCTTTTTGCAAATCTAGGTGATAGGGAAGGTAGGGGAAGATCTTTCTTTTATTTTTAGGAGAAAGCAATACAAAAGCTTTAGGAGTTTCAAACTGATCGAAAAATGTTCTAAAACTTTTTTCCGAATAATCATCTTCTAAATAACCTAATAATTCCTGGCGATCATCACGATCTAAACCATCAATTTTCTTTACTAATTCGGCTGGATCATCATATTGTTGTTTTAGTTTATCAAATTGTTCCTTATCAATCTCTAAACCGTTAAGTCCTGGCTTTAATGGCGGAAGTTCATATTTTGCTTTAGGTAACAGGATCCGTGCTCTATTTTCGTCAGGATTTATTCTCTTCAGTAAATCAATGATATGTCCACTTGCTTGATCATACAAAATCACATTACTGTGACGTCCCATTAGTTCTACTGATAAAACTAATTTAACTTGATCTCCTAATTCATTTCGATTACTAAAATGAAAATTAACAATTCGATCTAATCCAACTTGATCTATTTTTTGTAAAATTGATCCTTCAAGGTATTTTCTTAAAACCATTACAAATGTCGGAGCCTTATCTGGATTATTCATAGTTTGACTGGTTAAATACATTCGAGGATATTGCGCATTTGCAGAAATTAAAAGTTGGTAATTTTTTCTTTCTTTTCTGAAAACAAAAATCAAATCTTTATCAAAAGGTTGATAAATTTTGGATAAACGTCCACCAGTAAGAGTAGGAGATAAATCTTTTAATAAACTATATATAAATAGACCGTCGAAAGCCATAATATCACCTCTAAACAATTAATTATTATACCAATTAATTGGTATAGTTTTAAATTTTAGTGCTGCTTTTTAATTCTTAAAATAGAGTACTTATCTTTGTGAAATTTATCTTTTATTTTTCACAAAGATTTATTTGTGAAAAACTGTTATACTATAATTAAATTAAATGCAATTAGTTAAAACTTATATGCAAATTAAAATGTTTCACAGAAATGAGTATTGGAGATATTGAATTTATGGATGTTTTATCATTTGGCACTATAGCAGATCATATTAAAAGAGAAATAAATCACAAGTGCTCACTAAATATTTCACAAACAAGGATTTTATTGTTCTTTGACCACAATCAGAACCAAGCATTAACAATGGGAAAACTCGCAGATGAATTACACATTTCTTTATCTACTTTGAGTAGACAATTACAACAAAAAAAGACTAGATCCCTTATTGAAATTACTCGTTCAGACAAAAGTTCTAGTAAAAATGTTCATTTAAATGAAGATGGTCTTACTAAAGTTAAAGAATTAAAACAAGCCCTAATTGAAATCCAACAAGAAATATTTTCTAAAATTGATAAAAATAAATTGCGTAGTTTTACTGATGATTTAGAATTATTAAGCAAAGAATATTCTAATTTATCTGAAATGGCCTAGAGATTCGAACTTAACTGTCATTTATGCTATAATTCATCTATATAAATCAAAATATGAAAGGGTTATATAATGAAGATTGCATTAGTGACCGATAGCACAAGTGTTTTAACTGAAAAAGAAGCTAAAGACAACAATGTTATCGTAATGCCGATTCCCGTTATTATTGGGGATAAGGAATATCTAGAAGGCGTCAATATTACATCAGAAGAACTTTTTGAAACTCAACGGCAAGGCGCTGCTTTCCCTAAGACTTCTCAACCAAGTATGGGAAAAATGATTGAATTATATAATAAGCTCCATGATGAAGGCTATGAAGCAATCATAGATATCACTTTATCTAGTGGTATTTCTGGATACAATCAAACTTTAAAAAATATTGCACATAATAATCCGGAATATAATCTACATCCGTATGATTCAAAAATGACTGTTAAACTCCAAGGATATTTAGTTTTAGCAGCAGCAAAAATGATAAAAAATGGCTTAACTCCTGAACAAATAATCAAGCACCTTGATGAAATTAGAGATACTATTGATGAATTATTTGTTGTCGATGATTTAAAGAATCTAAGCCGTGGAGGTCGTTTAAGTAATGCAAGTGCTTTTATTGGAACGATGCTTCATATTAAGCCATTATTAACTTTTAAAGATGGAAAAATTGTAGCTTTTGATAAAATTCGATCAATGAAACGAGCTGTCAATAAAATTGAAAGTATTACTTTAGAAAGAACTAGTCAGCTTGATTATAAAGATAAGCTTAGATTATTTGTCTTTCACTCAAATGATATTAAGCAAGCTGAAGGTATAAAAGAATTTATTAACAATAACTTTCCAGGTATGCCTGTAGATGTCGCTGAATTTAGTCCAGTTATCGCAACACACTTAGGTGAAAAATCAATTGCAATAGCTTGGATGATCGATATAGATAAAATAGATTTAACTAAATAAAAAAATGTACCGAATTTCGGTACATTTTTTTATTTTTTGTCATTATTATTTATCATTATCTATTTTATTAAGAGCTTCGCGCTGTTTGGTTTGATCAACGTGAGTATATAAATCTGTAGCAGAAGTTCCTTTTTGTCCCAACTGTTGTGCAACTAGAACCTGATCTTTTGTGACACCATATAGCTCTGAAGCAAGAGTATGACGTAATTTATGGGGTGTTAATGGATGGCCAAAACTTGCGGAATATTTATTAACCATTTTTTCAATTGCGTTTGTAGTTATTCTTCTAGTTTGATTATGCCATCTAGTTAAAAAGAAAGCAGTCATCTTTTTATCAGCCTGATATCTTTGACTTCTAATCTTTTTATATTCGATTAAATAATCAATTGTCCATTCAGCAATCGGAACACTATCTCTTTGTCCACCTTTTCTGGTTACATCCAATACTGCTTCTTTTAAATTTAAATCCTGCAAATTAACTCCAGCACATTCTGAAACTCTGATACCTGTACCTAAAATTAAAGCAATTATTGCTAAATCACGCTCTTTATTTTTCCTAAAAGAAGGCAATGCTTGTTTATTACAACGATGTTCAAATTCTAGATCTATAAAATCCAAAAATTGATATTTAAGATCACCGGTATACATATGGGATTCAAGAACATGAGCTCGATAATTTAACGTTTTAGTGCTATTTAATGATTCAATTTTTAGCATTACATTTCTTTCAAAGTATGGTTGGCCATTGTTATTATCAGCTGTAATAGTTAAAAATTTAAATAGGGAGCGCAAAGCATTAATTGATCTATTAACAGTAGTAGGAGAATTCAATCGACCTTGCTGGTTTTTGCTATGTTGTAAATAATCGATATAAAGCATAATATCATTTCTTCTTAGATGTTCCAATGTCGATATTTTAATATCTTGATTGTTTTCAGCATTTGAAAGTGATTCATGACGAAGCCAGTCAAAAAATCTTCTAATTTCTGTTAAATACTGATAAGAAGTGGTCAAAGAATGATTAGTGCCAAGATTATATTCTTTAACAAAATCTGGCATCTTAGATAATTCTATTTGAATTAAATCAAGATATTTTTTAGTTTCCATTAAAATTCTCCCTAAGCTTGTTCTTTAGCCATATTGTAGCATGAAAGAGGAGAAATAGCAAACCTATGTTCGCATTGAAGGATGAATTTGATAAAAATAGTCAAAATAAACTAGTAAGTCAGATACCAAAATTCAGCAAAAAATCTGAATAATTTAAGCCTATTTATGATAAATTAAATTCTTAATTGGGAACTCTCAAAACTTAACTCAATGCAAGTTATCTTCAAAATTTTTGACTGGAATTTAACATCAGCTAATCAATATTAACTATAACTTTAAGTTATTTCTCTTAAAAATGCTATCATTAAAATTATAGTTTTAATGATAGCAGCTAAAAATTACCCGTTTATGCACTTAAAATTGACCAAGCAAATACTCATACTTTTTATTATATTTTTATCAATTAGATTAACTAGTTAAAAATCAATTTAAAACCTAAGATCGATTCTCTTAAGTTTATTCTCTACAGTTAATAAATTGACTAAATAAGCTTACTTATTAAGATATTGAAGTAAAAAAACAAAAAACAATATGGAATTAAAAACTAAAAGTTAGTTTCATCTAGTGTGCAAACCATAATTGATCATAAATTTTGTGTATTAGTTATTAGTTCAAATTCAATTCTTATTAGCCACACAATCAACAAATGATCTTATTTATTAAAATTAAATATTTGTTGATCTTTAATGAATTCTCAAGTTCTTTATTCATTTGCTTTACATAATATATATTATACGAAGTTATCTATCTCTTTTATCTCTATTCACTTCTACTGTATTTTAATTAACAATAATACTTAATTAAGCAAAACAAATTTGTCTTTTTAAAAAAATTGCTGAAAAAATACATAAATTTTCAATATAAATAAGCAAAATTTAAAATAAAGTACTAATAAAAAATACATTAATAAAAAATATTTATTACGATTTGGATCATTTATTTAGTTTTATATAAAGCTAGAATCAGCCATGTTTATATTTTCAAAAATTATAATAAAATTATCCTTTGAATATCTTAAAATCATCTATTGTTGATATATTGTTTTACATTTTAAAATCTAGTTATATATTAGAATATTTTGTTAAAATTCTATATTAAATGCATGTATATATTGCCATTAAATTTTATTATAAGTCTATAGATATCTACTTATAATAAAATTGAAGGGGGTCGAGAACTTCATGAGCATTAATTTAGGAGATGAAATTTCACGTCGCAGACGTGAACAAAAATTGACTCAGGAAGATTTAGCCGAATTAAGTGAGCTCCTCAGTCAACTTTATTTCTCGTTTAGAAAGAACGAAAAACCAAAATATTAGTATACAAAAACTTGATTCTATAGCTCGAGCTTTAAATACTACGACGCCAGATATCATCAATAATGCTTATCGTTTTAAAAAAGTAAGAATTGTTGAAAATTATGATAGTACCCCCCGCTTTTATTCAAAAAGTCACCAATGGATTAAGAAAACTACCCAATGAACAAGCGGAACATATTAGTAAAGCATTTATCACCTTGCTTAAAGAAATTGATAATAGTAATAATTAATACTTTAAAACAATCATATATAAAAAGACTTCGAAAGTATTTTATCGAAGTCTTTTTTTGTATATTACTTTTTAATTTTAATAGAATTAATGGTGACATCTTTCAAAGGTTTGTCCATTTGATCTTTTTTAACCTTTGCAATTTTATCGACTACATCCATACCCGATACTACTTGACCAAAAACAGTATGACGTCCATCAAGCCAAGGTGTTCCTCCCTGCTTATATGCCTTTATTATTTCTTTTGGATAACCTGCTGGTTCCATTTCTCTGATAAATCTTTTAGGCATGTTCTTGTTTTGGACAATGAAAAATTGACTACCATTAGTGTTAGGTCCCGAATTTGCCATTGAAAGTGCACCGCGAAGATTAAATACTTTATTTGAAAATTCATCTTCAAAGGGGTGCCCCCAGATACTGGAGCCGCCTGTTCCATCACCCTTAGGATCCCCACCTTGAATCATAAAATCACTGATAACACGATGAAAAATTGTCTTGTCATAGTATCCTTTTTCAGATAGCCGAATAAAATTTTCTACTGTCATAGGTGCTTGCTTTTCAAAAAGCTTTATTTTTATTGTACCTAACGAGGTATTTAATATAGCAATTGGACCTGACAATGCATCTAAATTTAATTGTGGGTAGTTTTCCATATAATAAAATACTCCTTCAATAAAAAAAGAGATCTTTCTAGGATCCCCTTTTTCTAATATTTAGGTCTTCTCTAACCTCCAAATGCTTCAGTCAAAGGTGGGACAACTTGTTTCTTTCTTGAAACAACGCCAGGAAGTTTAACCTCAGAATCATTTAATTTGGTATCAAAAGCTTTTTCAAAGAGTGCTTTGTTTTCTTCAGAACCAACAACCAATGCTTCAGAATCAGAATCTAAGATGTTAGTAATTAGCAACATAAACATATCATAATTATTATCATCAGATGATTTTTGCATTGACTTTAAAAATGCTTCCTTACGTTCTAATGCTTCTGGTAAATCAACTACATTAATTTGAGCCACACGAATATTTTTACCATTCAAATTAAAGCTCTTAGCATCTAAATCAATTAATTCATCTTCAGACTTAGAAGCGATATTTGTTCCTGCTTTAAGCATAGCAAGACCATATTCTTTGTAATCAACATTAGCAATTTTTGCTAAAGCTTCTACAGCCTTTTTATCATCATCAGTTGTTGTTGGTGACTTCAATAAAAGAGTATCGGAAATAATTGCTGATAACATTAACCCAGCTAATTTTTCTGGAATAACAATATCTTTTTCATTGAACATCTTCCAAACAATAGTTGAAGTACAGCCCATTGGCTCTGCACGGTAGTATAAAGGATCTGCAGTATTAAAGTTCATAATTCTGTGGTGATCTACAACATGAGTAACCTTAACTTTATCAATATCTGCGACACTTTGTTGAGGTTCATTATGATCAACCAACATAACTGCTTTAACTTCATCAGAAGCATTCTTAATAACACGTGGAGCATCAAAGCCAAATTTCTTCAATGCATAAGCAGTTTCATCATTTGGTTCTCCCAAAGCAACAGCTTCAGTGTTATAACCTAATTTATTTTGTAAATATGAAAAGGCAATTGCAGTACCAATTGCATCAGTATCTGGATTTTGATGACCAAAAACTAATTCTTTTTCCATTAAAATTCCTCTTTCTTTATATGGTCTTAATCATTCTCTTCTAGTCTACTAGAATAATCCTTTTTATCCAAGAAAATATTCCATTCTTTCAATAAGTTTTTAATTCTTGGAATCTCTAATTTACCTTTTCTATATACCAAAGAAATTTCAAATTTCTTATCTTTCTTTAGATAAACTGGCGTTAATTTTATTTCCTTCTTATGAGCTACATAATATGATTTTCTGATATAAGTATCATATTCAGTCTCTTGAGCAGTTTTAATTAAGCTTTGGGTTTTAGAAAATGTTAAAGGTACATTGAGTTTATTTTTATTCCCAAAATATTCAGTCATTAACTGAGTTAAATAATAATTTTCAGGATATGAAACCCATTTTCTCCGTAAAAATCTTGAAATTGGATATTCTTTTCCAGCTTCTACAGAATCCTTATGAGTTAATATTAATAACCGATCTTTGAAAATTGCTTCATGATTATATTGATGTTGGAGATTAATTTCATCTCTCTTAGTATTATCAGGCAAATTCATAATTGCTAAATCAATTGAATTGTTATCTAGATTCCGCCATAAATCTTCGCGGTTATAAGCAGCAATTTGAATATTTATTTTTGGATATTTTTGATTAAATGCAATCAAAAACTGACGGAAAAGATCAGTATCGAGACTCCCCAATACTCCAATTGCGATATTACCTTTGTCTGCTTGTGTAAATTCTTGAATATTATCTACAACGGAATTAATCGTATCAAGAAGCTCTACAGCTGCTGTTTGCATTTCTTTACCTGCTTCAGTCAAATAAAGTTTTTTACCCATTTGACCAAATAATGGGGCTCCAATTGCGTGTTCTAATTTCTTGATTTGCTGAGTTAAGGCAGGTTGCGTAATACCTAAAATTTGTGCAGCTTGGGTATAATTCATCGTATCAATTAATTGTAAAAAATATCTAAGTGACTTTGCTGAAAGTATTGTATCTGTTTTTGGCATTATAATTATCTTCTTTCTTTATATGTTAATAACCTAAAACTCATACCATAATCATTGTCTACCTAAAAAACAAGAGTGTCAAAGCTTATGCCTTGACACTCTCAATTTTACTTTATAATTTTTTAGAATAGTTCAGAAACATCTTCGTTTTGATTGCTCAAAGGTCGCCCTAATTCAATATTAACAGGGGTTCCGTCAACCGTTGGATCAATAATAAACGAACCATTAGAATAACGATTACCGAGTGGGAACTCATTAGTTTTAATATCCATGTGGCGATCACTTGAAGTTGTCATCTTTAGAATATGATTTTGACCATAAGAAATAAGTAACGCAATTCGATGTGGCTTAGTCTTAAGTTCTCTTAGTACTAGAACTCCACGTTTAGCACGCGAAACTTTATTTACTAATTCTAATTTAAATTGCTTAAAGGCACCTCTTTGAGTAATTAACCCAACTTTAATTAAATCAAGGTACTTAGGATCAATTACTACATAGCCAACTACAAAGTCATCATCTTTTAAGTTAACTGATTTCACACCAATAGCTTTACCGCCAGATTCAGGAATTTCATTGACGTCGAAGCGAACTGCATATGCTTTATGTGTAAATAAAGTGATTTCATTATCACTATTTGCTGCTAATGTATTTACTTGCAATACTCGACTATCTTTAGTCTTCATCCTCATCGCAGTCATTGCACGTGAACGATAAGTTCTTGTTGGTTGCAAGTTTTCTAAGCTAACTTGCTTAATATATCCATCATTAGTTGCCAACAAGAAATTGATCTTTTGATCCAATTTATCAAAATCAAAGACTCTGATAATTTTTTCATCAGGTGCTAAACCAATTTCTTGAGATAAGTGTTGTCCAGTTTCTTTCCATTTAACTTCAGTTAATTCGTGTACTGGACGATATATCAAATTACCTTTATTAGTAAATAAATACAAATTAGCTAACGTTGAAGTAGTCTTTTCAAAAACAACTTTATCATTTTCTGGTAAACCATTTTCATTTTCATCAGAAGATTGATATGAACGAATAGATGAACGCTTTAAGTATCCATCTTTACTTACTAAAACTCTAACTTTTTCATCGGCAACTAAAGCTTTTTCATCAATTTCAACTTTAGCACTCTGCTCAGAAATTTCAGTTCGACGGGGACTAGCAAATTCTTTTTTTACTGCTTTTAATTCTTTAATTATTTGACGTTCAAGAGTGGCTCTATCTGATAATAATTTCTTATATTCAATAACTTTTTTATTTAAGTCGTCTTGTTCTTCAACTAATGCGTCCACATCTGTATTAGTTAAATGATATAACTGCAAAGATACAATAGCTTCTGCTTGACGTTCACTAAAACTGAATTCTTTAATTAAGTTATTTTTTGCATCCGCTTTATTTTTAGATGCACGAATTGTTTTAATTACTTGATCTAAAATATCCATTGCATGGATAAGACCTTCTATTATTTCAAGACGATCTTCCGCCTTTTTTAGATCAAATTTTGTTCTCTTTGTTATAACTTCTTCATCATGTTTCAAGTATGATGATAAAATTCGTTTCAATCCAACCTGGACAGGCGTCATATGGTCAATTGCCACCATATTAAAGTTATAAGAAACTTGCAAATCAGTATTTTTAAATAAATAATTTAAAATATTTTTTGCGTCAGCATTCTTCTTTAGTTCAACAACAATTGATAGACCATGCCTATCAGTTTCATCTCGAACTTCAGCAATTCCATCGATCTCTTTATTCAACCGAATTTCATCAATCTTTTTGACTAATAATGCTTTATTAACGTCAAAAGGAACTTCTGTTGCAACTATTTGCTGACGATGTCCTCTAATTTCTTGAATACTTGTTTTGGCTCTAACTTGTATTCTTCCACGTCCGGTTTCATAAGCTTCTTTAATACCTTTGGTTCCCATGATAACAGCGCCAGTTGGAAAATCTGGACCTTTTACAAATTTCATCAAATCTTCCAAATCTGCATCATGATGTTTGAGCAAATATATTGTCGCATCAATAACTTCAGCTAAATTATGAGGTGGAATTTCTGTAGCATAACCCGCTGAAATACCTGTTGAACCATTTACTAATAAATTAGGAAACTGTGCTGGCAATACAGTTGGTTCATATTCTGTATCATCAAAATTAAGAACCATATTAACTGTATCTTTATCAATATTTTCAAGTAATTTATTAGAAATTTTACTTAAACGTGATTCAGTATAACGCATGGCAGCTGGGCCATCGCCATCCATTGAACCATTATTTCCGTGCATTTCAACCAGTGGTTCACGCATCTTCCAATCTTGAGATAAGTGAACTAAAGCACCATAAATGGAACTATCACCATGTGGGTGAAAGTTACCCATAATATTTCCGACAGCCTTTGCTGCCTTTTTAAATGGTTTATCGAATGTATTATTATCTTGATACATTGCATAAAGAATACGACGTTGAACTGGCTTAAGACCATCTCTAATATCTGGTAAGGCACGCTCTTGGATAATATATTTTGAATATCTTCCAAAACGTTCACCCATCACCTGCTCTAACGGCATTTCTCGAATTCGTTCTTTTGTTGCCATTAAAATTGTTACCTTCTTATTTATTCATTATCTGCGTCTAAAAGTGAGCCATCTTCGCCCATTCTAAACTTAACGTTATCTTCTATCCACTTTCTTCTAGCCGCAACTTTATCACCCATTAAGGTCGTGACTCTTCTCTCAGCTAAAGCTGCATCATCGATTCTTACTCTAATCAACATTCTTGATTCAGGATTCATAGTAGTCTGCCATAATTGTTCAGCATTCATTTCTCCTAAACCCTTGAAACGTTGTAAAGCATAACCACGTCCCATTTTCTTTTCATCATCAGCTAATTCTTCATCGGTCCAATCATATTTTACTTGTGCCTTTTTACCATGACCTTTTTGCAAACGATAAAGAGGAGGCAAAGCAATATAAACTTTGCCTTGCTCAATCATTGGCCGCATATATCGATAGAAGAATGTCAGCAATAAAATTTGGATGTGAGCACCATCATCATCGGCATCTGTCATAATAATAACTTTATCGTAATTAGAATCTTCAATTTTAAATTCCGTTCCGACCCCAGCACCAATGGTATAAATCATCGTATTTATTTCTTCATTTTTGAAGATATCTTGTAACTTGGCTTTTTGGGTGTTCAATACTTTTCCACGTAAAGGCAAAATAGCTTGAAAACGGCGATCGCGCCCTTGTTTTGCAGAACCACCAGCGGAATCCCCTTCAACTAAAAATAGTTCATTTTTCTTAGGATTCTTTGATTGCGCGGGGGTTAATTTACCCGATAGAACTTCCTTCTTACGCCGCTTTTTACCATTTCGACTTTCATCTCGAGCTTTTTTCGCAGCTTCACGAGCATCACGAGCCCTTTGTGCCTTTTTAACTAAATCTTGTGCTAGTTCACCATTCTCCATTAGATAATAAGACATTTTTTCATAAACTAATGAATCAACAGCGGATCTAGCTTGAGGGGTACCTAATTTTCCTTTAGTTTGTCCTTCAAATTCAAGCAGTTCTTCTGGAATTTTAATTGATAAAACCGCACTTAAACCTTCACGATAATCTGAACCATCAATGTTTTTATCTTTTTTTGTAAACAAACCTTGTTTTTTGGCATAATCATTAAATGCCCTTGTAAAACCACTTCTAGCACCCACTTCATGAGTACCACCATCAGCAGTTCTAACATTATTAACAAAAGAAACTAAACTCTCAGAATAACCATCGCTATATTGACCACTAAATTCAATTTCCATACCATCTTGCTTGCCTTCAAAATAAAAAACATCGCTAATGGTACCTTTACCTTCATTTAGATATTTAACAAATGATTTAATGCCGTCATCATATTTGAAACTATCATGATGTTCGGGTTCACGTTCATCAGTTAAATTAAACGTAACCCCTTTAAGCAAAAATGCAGATTCTCTGATCCGTTCTTGAATAGTTTCATATTTATATTTAACAGTAGAAAAAACTGTTGGGTCAGGTTTAAAGGTTATTGTTGTTCCTGTCTTATCTTTAGTTGGTCCTAAACATTTTAAGGTGCCAACCGGGTGACCACCATTTTCAAATTCCTCTTCGTAAGCTTTACTACCACGAACTACTCGCACCTTCATATAACTAGATAAAGCATTTACAACAGAAGAACCTACACCATGAAGTCCTCCGGAAGTTTTATAATTTTGCTCAGTAAACTTACCACCAGCATGTAAAACGGTAAGAATTACTTCAATAGTAGGTTTGCCTGATTTATGCATACCTGTCGGCATTCCTCGACCAAAATCCCGTACAGTAACGCTATTATCTTTATGAATAGTTACATCTATTTCTTTACCATATCCAGCCATTGCTTCATCAACTGAATTATCGACAATTTCATAAACCAATTGATTCAATCCATGTATATCTGTAGAACCAATATACATTCCTGGGCGTTTGCGAACCGCTTCTAGTCCATGTAATATTTGAATTGAAGAATCATCATATGTATTAGCTTTAGCCACTAAAATTCCCTCTCTTATTTAGTTTAGTAAATTTTGACAACTTCATATATTTACAAGTAAAATTTTGCTAAAATATCCATAGATTAAATGGAGTTGTTAAATTATGTCAATATTAAAAACTATATCGTTAATTATTTTAGCATATTTGATAGGGTCATTTCCGACCGGTGTGATTATTGGAAAAGTTTTTTTCAATAAAGATATAAGAAAATTTGGATCGGGAAATATCGGAACCACTAATACCTTTAGAGTATTGGGGCCTAAAGCGGGTATCATTGTTTTCTTAATTGATTTTTTTAAAGGAACGATTGCTACTTTAATTCCCGTTTTCTTTAATCTACACCCACATTATCTTTGCCTTATTTTTGGATTTGTAGCTATTTTAGGACATGCATTTTCAATCTTTTTAAAATTCAAAGGTGGAAAAGCTGTCGCAACATCAGCTGGTTTTTTATTAGGATATAATGTCCATTTCTTTTTAATATGTGCATTAATTTTCTTCCCCTTATTATTTATCACTAGTATGGTTTCCCTATCTAGCTTAATCTCAATAGTTCTGATTTTCATTGCATCTTTCTTTTTTCACGATATTGCCTTGAGCATTATCAGTGGATTACTTGTTATATTGATCTTTTGGAGTCATAGAAGCAATATTAACAGAATTGAAAAGAAACAAGAAAATATGGTTCCATTTGGAATCTACTATTGGTATAAAAAATCACATAGTAAATAATAAAGACAAACCAACAAGTTTAAACTTGTTGGTTTTGTTATATTTTAATTATAATAAACAGAACTATTGTTCGCAAGAAATTATTTTCTTGAACTCTGAGCTAATCATTGTGACCAGCTTTTGTAAAACTTGGTTTTGCTGTTCATCTTTTTGATGAAGTAAAACATAATCTTGTCTTAATTGTTTTCCATTCTTTAAAAGAAAAAGCTGCTGCAATTTATCTTTATTCTTTAACAGATTTGCAGTTAGTTCATTCATAATAAAAAAGCCTGACCCTGATTCAGCCATTAAAGAAGCTTCATTCACATTTTCTACGGCAATAAATGGACTTTTAATTTTCAAAATATCTTTATGAAAATGCAATTCACTTTGTTCATCATCAGTTTTAGCAATTAAAATATCTGGTATTTTGGATAAATCGTTTAGTTCAATTGTTTGCTGTCCACTCATAAAATTACCTTTTTGCAAAATAGCCATTATTCCAGCTGAAATAACTGGATAAACTTGATACTTAGCTAGATCATCATCTCGTGGATCTGTTAGAGCTAATAAAATCTTCTTTTCATTTAATTCGTGATAAAGATAATCATGGGAAAGAGCATGTAGATTTAATAAATAGCCTGCGTTTTCTTCTTCAAACTTCTTCTTAATTTTATTTATTTCTTGATTACCAAAATACTTAAAATATCCAATATTTATTTCTTTCATAAATTTCTCCAATAAGTAAAAAAACTTGGTCTTAGCCAAGTTTTTTAATCTTTTCCATGAAAAGTTATGCTAAATCCTGCATCAAAGCTTTTACCCTTTGCAAGATGATTCATTCCATATTTTTCTTCAAGTTTGCCACTTGTATCATTACGATCTGCAATCCCCCACCAAGGCTCAATGCAGACATAATTAGCAGTCTTAGGATATTGAGACCAGATACCCACAAATGGTGCATTACGCGTCCAAACATTAATATGAAACTTATTTTTCTCAGTCCTGAGTGAAATCTTATTATCATGTCCACGAAGCTGATAAATCAAAGCATCATTTTTGAACAATTCATCACTAATTCCAATTAAGCTATCAGTAGAAGCTAAAGAACGATTTTCCCAATCTAAGAAACTATCAGTTAAAGGAATCTTAACACGTGCTTCTGAAGGCTGGGTAGTAAAATAATAATCCTGCTTAGAAATATTTTCATTCACTGGTAAATTAAAGCCGGGATGACCGCCAATACCAAAAATCATTTCGCCATTAGTTTTATTAGTGACCGTGAAATTTTCTTCAAGTAAATTATTCATTAAATTGTAATTTACTCGCAATTCAAAGTTAAATGGATAAATTTCATGTGTTTGTTCGTCATCTTTGAGCAAAAAAGTAATACTTTCTTCCGATTGATTTTCAACTTCAAATTCACGATCACGAGCAAAACCATGCTGTGTCATATGATACTTTTTACCTTGATAGGTATACTCATCGTCTTTTAGTCGACCAACGATTGGAAAAAGCACGGGTGCATGTCTATTCCATATCTTAGGATCGGCTTGCCAGATATACTCATAGCCGCTATGCCTTCCTTTAACACTTTGGATTTCTGCACCTTTACTAGATATCTTGACCTCTAGCATATTATTTTTAATTGTATAATTCATTTTATTACCCTTATCCATCTGAATACTAAAATAATAAAGATGACCCTTTGTGATAATTGTATCATACAGGACAATTACAGGATAAATTTATGTAAAAAATGTTTAAAACTAGAGAATAAATTTAGTTAAATCCTTATTCATGATTACATCTTTTAACTTATCTTCTACATAGGATTCAGTAATCGTAATTTCACCCATCTCCATATCAGGGCCTTCAAACAAGACATCTTCTAATAATTTCTCTAAAATGGTAGCTAATCTTCTGGCCCCGATATTATCAGTTCCTTGATTTACATCAAACGCAATTGAAGCAATCCGATCAACTGCTTCTTTTGTAAAGATAAGCTTAATACCATCTGCCTTCAATAAGGCAATATATTGCTTTAATAAAGAATTTTCTGGATCTTTTAAAATCTTGACAAAATCATCTTTACTTAAGGGATTCAATTGAACTCTAATTGGAAAACGACCTTGTAATTCAGGAATCAAATCACTTGGTTTTGCTTCGGCAAAAGCACCTGCTGCAATGAATAAAATATGATCTGTATTTAATGGACCATATTTTGTTTGAACAGTTGATCCTTCAACAATTGGTAAAATATCACGTTGAACTCCTTCACGAGATACTTCACCAGAAGTTTTCTTATTTCCAGCAATCACTTTATCAACTTCATCGATAAAAATAATACCATTATTTTCTGCACGTTCAATCGCCTTCTGATATAAAGTATCATAATCGACCATCTTGCGAGATTCTTCTTGAATTAAAAGTTCACGAGCTTCTCTAACAGGCAAGATTCTTTTAACCTTCTTTTTTGGTATTAAATTAGACATCATAGAGCTCATACTCATTCCCATTTGCCCCATCATGTCACCCATCGGACTTGCTTTAGGCTTCTCTTCAATCTTGATCGTAACTTCACGATCTTCTAATAAACCTTTACTTAATTGTTCAGCAACTGTCATTCTTTGATTTCGAATTTCATCAGTTACTTTTTCTTCAGGCTCATCTTCATCTAAATCTTGTCCAGTTAAGTTAAACATGCCTAACATATTTTGTAATTGACTTTCACGATTATCTTCTTTAATACCTGGAACAAGCAATCTGACTAAAATTTTGTTTGCTTCTTTTGTCGCTTGAGGTCGAATTTTAGCAAACTGATCTTTTTCTTCCATTTGAACGGCTTTATTTGCTAAATCTCTAACCATTGATTCAACATCACGCCCAACGTAACCAACCTCTGTAAATTTAGTTGCTTCTACTTTTACAAATGGTGCTTCAACAATATCAGCTAATCTTCTAGCAATTTCAGTTTTACCTACACCAGTTGGTCCTGCCATCAGCAAGTTTTTTGGTGTAATCTCTTTTTGCATTTCTTTTGATAATTTCATCCGGCGATAACGATTATATAAAGCAATTGAAACAGATTTTTTAGCTTCATCTTGCCCTATAATATAATCATCTAGAATATTTACTATCTTTTTTGGAGTTTTAATTGTCATTCTTAACTCTCCTATAATTCATCAGTGGTTATTTGATCATCTGTATAAACATCAATTGTAGAGGCGATTTTTACAGCCTCATGAGCAATCTGACTAGCATCCATATCATCCGAGTGTCTAGTCATCGCAATTGCAGCAGCTTGAGCAAAATTACCACCAGATCCAATTGCAACAACATTTTCATCTGGCTCTAGAACTTCACCATTACCAGATATCAATAGAAGGTCTTTTTCATTAAAGGCAATTAACATCGCATTTAATTTTTGCAAAGTTGGATCTTTACGCCACGATTGTGCCATTTCCACTGCAGCTCTTCTTAGATCACCACTAAAAGTTTCAAGTTTACCTTCAAGCATTTCTTGCAAACTAACTGCATCCGCTACACCACCAGCAAAGCCAATGATTACACGATCATGATAAATTCTTCTAATTTTTTTAGCACTAGCCTTTGCAATAAATTTTTCACCTAAGGTAACTTGACCATCACCTGCTATTGCAGTTTTTCCATTAAACTTTACAGAACATATCGTTGTCATTTTGTCTGATCATCCTTTTCTAAATTTTTTGGGAAAAATTTTTCATATTCTGACTGAATATGAGCCATCGTTACATGTGTATAAATTTGCGTTGAAGATAAATTCTCGTGTCCCAGTAATTCTTGAACAGTTCTTAAATCAGAACCATTATTTAGCATTGCCGTAGCAAAAGAATGACGCAATTCATGTGGGTGGACTTTCCCACTAATTCCAGCTTTATTAAAAACAGTCTGCATAATATATTGAATTCCGCGTGTAGTTAGCTTTCCTCCGCGACTATTTAAAAATACATAATTATTATTATCACCCTTAATCAGGGTATTACGTACTTCATTTAAATATGTTTTTAATGCGGATTTAGTCTTTTGATCAAAAACGACATACCTGTCTTTATTTCCTTTACCATGGACCAAAATAGAGTTTAAATCAAAATCAATTTGTGAAATTTTAAGATTACTTACTTCACTTACACGCATCCCTGTTGTATAAAACAATTCAAACAATGCTAGGTTTCTTTTTTCTAAAAGCGAAGAACCATTCTGCAGTGATGTAATGACCTTTTCTATTTCTGACTGGTAAAAAAATTGTGGTAATAGTTTTGCCTTTTTATGTAAAACTATGGTTTGTGTTGGATTAATTTTGATAATTTTTCGCTTTTTTAAAAAACGGTAAAAAGATCTTAAACTAGATATTTTTCTCATTTGTGAAGAACTTGAAAAATTCTTTTCAGTCAGTGATTGAAGATAAACCTCAATATCTCTTGACTCAATTTTTTTAAAACCGGGAAAACCACCATTCTCTTGCCAAAACAATTCTGCCTCAAGCAAATCGGTTTGATAAGCTTTAATAGTTTTTGCGCTATATTGTCGTTCGTTTTTCAAATAAGAAATAAATAAATCTAATTCACTTTGTTCTCGTTTCATTTAGAGAGTACATCTTTTTTAAAATCTTCCAAACTAGCTAATCCACGTTCACTAATTTTTACATGTCGTTCTTTTTTATTTCTGATTTTCTTACCTTCAAGAGCTGGTAATAAGGCAAAGCTGGCATTCATAGGTTGAAAATGCTTAGCATTAGTTGTCGTAACATAATTAGCCATCGAACCTAATGCTGTATCTTTAGGGAAAGCCACTGATTCCTTACCTGCAGCTTCTCTAGCGACATTTATTCCTGCAACCAATCCGGATCCAGCACTTTCTACATATCCTTCAACACCAGTCATTTGACCAGCAAAGAATAATCCTTTTTGTGCCTTTGCTTCATAACTAGCGGTTAAAACTTCAGGCGAAGCCATATATGTATTTCTATGCATCTTACCATACCGAACAAATCTAGCATTTTCTAATCCTGGAATCATCGAAAAGACACGTTTTTGTTCACCATACTTAAGATGAGTTTGGAAACCAACGATATTGTACATCGAAGCAGCAGCATTGTCTTGTCTCAACTGGATTACCGCATATGGTAATTTACCCGTATGTGGATCTTCCAAGCCTACCGGTTTAAGCGGTCCAAATAACATTGTTTTTGCGCCTCTGGCAGCCATTACTTCAATTGGCATGCATCCCTCAAAAACATTATCTTTTTCAAAGCCATGTAATTCTGCAGTTTCAGCTTTTATTAATTCACTAGTAAATTTCAGATACTGCTCTTTATTCATCGGACAGTTTAAGTATGCTGCTTCTCCACGATCATAGCGTGACTTCTTATAGACAATATCCATATTAATTGAATCTGCTGCAACAATTGGAGCTGCTGCATCAAAGAAATGCAAACTATTTATACCTGAAAATTTTTGAATTTGTTCAGCTAACTTATCACTAGTTAATGGACCTGTTGCAATGATATTGATGCCATCTTTAGGTATTTCTGTGATCTCTTCGTCATGAACGGTAATATTGTCCATACCGCGTAATTTTTCAGTGACATAAGCACTAAAACTATCACGATCAACTGCTAAAGCACCACCTGCAGGAACTTGTGTCTTATCTGCAGCTTCCATAATTAGAGAATCTAAGTTTCTCATTTCTTCTTTTAACAACCCAACTGCGTTAGATAACTGATTAGAGCGCATCGAATTAGTACATACTAATTCCGCAAATTCTCCAGTTTCATGAGCGGGAGTTAATTTTTTAGGCCGCATTTCATACAAATCAACTGTAAATCCTCTTTTAGCAATTTGCCAAGCAGCTTCACTACCAGCAAGGCCTCCACCAATTACTCTTATTTTTTCAGGCATTAAATCATCTCTTTTTCTAAAAAAGTTTTCTTATATAAATATATCATCAAACCCTAAAAAGTTTGATGATATTAACTTAAATTTATTAAATTATTTATCTGTATTATCTTCAGTTGGATCTTCGCGATAATCACTGTTCGGACAAAGTACAGTTAAACCTTTCTTTGATTTCTTTTGAACTAAGAAGTGACCATCATTTGGACAATTACGTCCAATAGGTTGATCCCAAGAAACAAAATCACATTCAGGATAACGTGAACAACCATAAAACTTACGATTTCTTTTAGATTTCTTCTCGACAACGTCGCCTTTACCACATTTAGGACAAGTTACACCAATCTTTTTAACGATTGGCTTAGTATTACGACAATCTGGGAAGCGTGAACAAGCATAGAATTTACCATATCTTCCCATTTTAATTACCATTGGAGCTCCGCAAATGTCACAATTAAAGCCTGCTGGCTCATCCTTGATCTGGACTTTTTCAATTTGGCTATCTGCTTTATCCAATTCCTTCTTAAAGGGATGATAATATTCATCGATCACTTTTACCCAGTCTTTATGACCATCTTCAACGCTATCCAAATCACTTTCAAGCCGAGCTGTATAGTCCACGTCTGTAATGTCAGGGAAAAATTCTTCAATTAAACCATCAACAATTTCTCCTAATTCAGTTGGAACTATTGATCGACCTTCTAATTTAACATAATAACGTCGTTGAATAGTATCAATAGTTGGCGCATAGGTAGATGGACGCCCAACACCATTTTCTTCAAGTGCTCTAACTAGGCTAGCTTCTGTGTAACGAGCTGGTGGTAAAGTAAAGTGCTGCTTATTGTCAGATTTAATCATCTTCACTTTATCGCCTTCATTTAATTCTGGAAGATCGATATTCTTTTCTTGTTGATTATCATAAACCTTAGTAAAACCGGCGAACTTAAGCTTTGATCCAGTTGTTCTAAAAATTACTCCATTTTGTCTGATATCGGCTCTAACAGTATCATAAACAGCCGGTGTCATTTCACTAGCTAAAAATCTTGACCAAATCAACTTATACAAACGATATTGTTCCGTTGTCAAAACTTTTTTCAGTGATTCAGGCGTCCGATAAACACTTGTCGGTCTAATAGCTTCATGGGCATCTTGAGCATCTTCTTGGTTTTTAAAATGCCTTTGGCTCTTAGCTGCATAACTAGCACCATATTTTTCATGCAAAAACTTTGAAGCTTCTTGTTGAGCAACAGGAGATGTTCGCTTGGAATCCGTTCTCATATAAGTAATTAAACCAACTGTCCCTTGTTTTCCAAGACTAATACCTTCATATAATTGCTGAGCAATGCTCATTGTTCTTCTAGTACGGTAACCTAAGCGTTTGTTAGCTTCTTGTTGCATTGTAGAAGTCGTAAATGGAGCTGCAGGTTGTCTACGTCTTTGCCGAGTTACGACTTTTTCAACAGTAAAGGCTTTCTTCTTATCAATTTTAGCTAAAATTTCTTTTACCGCATCAATGTTAGGTAATTCTTTTTTCTTAGAATTTACCCCATAAAAGCTTGATTTGAATTTTTGCTTACCTTTCTCAAATTCCGCATCAATGGACCAATATTCTTTTGGTTTGAAGTTTTTGATCTCTTTTTCACGATCAATTACTAATTTTAAGGCTACTGATTGAACACGACCTGCTGACAAACCTTTCTTAACTTTTGCCCAAAGTATTGGCGAGAGTGAATAACCAACAATTCTATCTAAGACACGTCTTGCTTGCTGTGCATCTACCGTATCCATATCAATAGTACGCGGATTTTTAAAACTTTCTTTAACAGCATCTTTGGTTACTTCATTAAAAGTAACACGATTCTTCTGCTTTTCATCTAAGTTTAAAGCATGGGCGACGTGCCAAGCAATTGCTTCTCCTTCACGATCCGGGTCTGAAGCAAGATAAACATTTTTAGCTTTTTTTGCTTCTTTCTTTAATTCCTTTATGGTTTCGCCTTTACCACGAATAGAAATATATTTTGGCTTATAATTATTATCAAAATCTATTCCCATTTGTGATTTCGGCAAATCACGAATATGACCTTTAGAAGCAATTACGTGATAATTACGACCTAAATATTTTTCAATTGTTTTAGCTTTAGCAGGAGACTCCACTATAACTAAATTCTTTTTGATTTTACTTTTTCTTTTCCTAGTTTTTGTTTTAGTAGGCATTGAATGCCTCCTTCAAAATTTTTTATAAAATTAAATACTAATCAGAGAATAAGATATTAGACTCTTAATTGTCAAATCTTTCTTTTTTAAATTCAAAATCAACAATTGGAGTCGCACCAGCTTCAATTAGCTGATTAGGTCCTTTAGAAAGACTACTCGTAATCGGCCCTGGAACCGCATAAACATCGCGATTTTCTTGTAAAGCAAGACTAGCTGTAATTAATGAACCTGATTTTTCTTTTGCTTCCGTTACGATTACACCTTCACTAATACCAGATATTATCCTATTACGTTGCGGAAACCTATATGGACGCGGAGGTGTATCAGGTAAATACTCACTAATAATTAACCCCTGATCAATTATCTGCTCTTGTAAAAAATGATTCTGCATCGGATAAAAATGATTTAATCCATTTCCAATTACAGCAATTGTTTTACCATTATTATTTAAAGTAGCATGATGAGCCATCGCATCGACACCTTTAGCTAGGCCACTGGCAATAATGTATTTTTGTTTAACTAAGCTCGGGACTAATTTTTGAATAATTTCCTGACTGTAATTAGTTGCTGCTCTGGCACCAACAATTGTCATAATTGGCTTCTTTAAAAGCGATAAATCACCACGAGCAAAAAGAATCAAAGGCGGCTGGTAAATTTGGCGTAATTTTTCTGGATATGAATCATCAAAAAAGCTGATAATCTCACTTTGTTGTTTAATTCTTTCAATAATGATTTCGGCTTGTTCATCGCGATAAGCTTTTAAACAAATTTCCCGCAAGGCCAATGGTAAATCAAGCGCATTTAACTGAATTAAATCAATTTCTTCTGCATCCAACTGCGTAGCAATTTGTAACATTTTTACATAACCAACGCCCTTTTGCAATTTTAATCTTAATAAAAATTCTGTCTTATTCATTAAATAAATACCCTCCAATATTAATTACGCAAAAAGAGAGTATTTTTAACAAAAAAGTCAAAATTTTTATAAATCAGTTAAAAAAATCACTGACAGGAGCAAAAGTTTTACGATGAATTGGTGTCGGACCATATTTTTTTAAAGCAGCAATGTGTTTGGCAGTACCATATCCTGCATTATGTGGAAAATCATATTGCGGATAAACTTTAGCATAATCATCCATTAACTTATCTCTGAACACTTTAGCTACAATCGAAGCAGCAGCGATTGAATTTGACTTGGCATCCCCTTTAATTAATTTAATTTGTGTAATATCAATTGGAATGTCCATTGCATCTACCAGTAGTAAATCAGGTTTTAAATGTAAATTCTTAACCGCGTCGGCCATCGCTAATCGATCCGCCTCATAAATATTAATTTGATCGATTACATCTGCATTTTTTACACCAATACCTACACTAACCGCTTGCTTCAGAATTTCTGGATATAGTTCAAGTCGTCGTTCAGGACTTAATTTTTTAGAGTCATTAACATCTATTAAATCAAAATCATTGTCAAGAATAACTGCAGCTGTCACTACAGGTCCAGCTAGCGGGCCACGACCTACTTCATCTATTCCTGCAACTATCACCTTGTCTTTCCAATATCTTTTTTCATAGGTAAAACGGTTCAAAAATTCAGCTTTTTTCTTTGCTAATTTTTCTTGCTTGCGTTCATAACTTGCCAAAAGTTTTTTCACACCAGCACGTTCATCTAGTTTTAATTCCTTTAAAAGATCTGAATCTATATGGTCTTGAACTAATAACTCTTTAATTTCTTTTATCTTCATAGTCTATCTAAAGTAATCCTTCCAATCTTTCCTTTACGTAAACGCTGAAGCATGTAAAGACTAAAACGATCATAATCATCTCTCATACCATAAACTTGCGTCATCGCTAATAAAAGATCTGGATCAGAAATATTATCAATTTTTTCCTTAGGACAACGCGCAAATTTGACCAAATCATTTAGATAATATTTCCGTAAATTCTTTAAAACAAAAAGTGCAACGTCATCGGCATGAAAAATAGTATCTTTGATTGCTCCAAAAGCTGCTAACTTAAAGCCAACTTCTTGGTCTTCAAATTTAGGCCATAAAATTCCAGGTGTATCTAAAATTTGAATATTTACCTTTGTCTTCAACCATGACTGACCTTTAGTAACTCCAGGTTTATTACCTACAGCGGCAACATTCTTCCCGACTAAACGATTAATAATAGTTGACTTACCACAATTTGGCACACCTGCTAAAACAATTCTAATAGTTGGATGCGCTGCACCCTTAGCCTCTAACTTCTTAATTTTAGCCGTGGCAGCTTTTTTAATCATGTTAATTAATACATTCATATTCGTGTTATGTAAAGAATCAATTGCCATGACAAATTTTCCAGGTTTTTGCAACTTTTTTTGCCACAATTTTGTCATTACGGGATCAGCTAAATCCGCCTTATTTAGAATAATTACGTGTGGTTTATTACCAACTAGGTCCTCAATCATCGGATTACGAGACGATTCTGGGATACGCGCATCAAGGACTTCAACAAATACATCAATTAAATTTAATTTGTCTTCTAATTGATTACGGGCTTTGTTCATATGCCCTGGATACCATTGAATTTTTGCCATAATTTCTTCCTCCATGATTTTTATAACTTATTCTTCTTCAGAATGCAAAAATAGTACTTCTGCTAATAGAATCTCTCGATAAAACGAAATAAACTCATTGCGATATTCTTTTTCTTGCTGAGCAATTTGGCCAAGATAATTTGTTTCCAGTCGAAAGGCATAACGATAGATTTCATTTCTGAATTCTATTTCATCATAACTTGCCTGTGTTGTTTGATCGATTTTTTTAGTTCATTCAAAAAATCTTTCATTGAAGTTTCATCTATTTGAGCTTTAAGATCAAATTCAAGTTACTTTCTTAGCTTTTTGGGTAAATAAATATTTTGCAAAGCATCTAGAGCATAATTAACCATTTTTTCTTTAACTTGGTCAATTGCCTTTTCCTTTTCTTCATCTGATTTTTTTAGTTAAAATAAATTGAAAAATCACTGTTAGAATTATTAATACTGCTTCACTAAAAAGAATTAAATGAAAACTGTTGCTACTAATCAGATTTTTATCCAGTGTATAAGCTAAAGTAAAGGTAACAGCTCCGTGAATATCACCCAATGAAAAAACTAATGCACTATAGTTGGTCATTTTCATGATTAACTTACTGTATAAAAATCTAACAAGTAAATTCAATAAGTACAGGATGATTCCAATTATTATAGCTAAATCAATTCTGCTTGGCAAAAGATTTCCGCGCATAGCTAAAACTAAACTTGCACCCAATCCTACAAAAACATGCAGTTCAATACATCTGTCAAAAGGTGTTTGGTCTGAGAACCATTATAAATAAAATTTAAATTGGTCAAGCGAATTCTTTCGCTTTCTGCATTATGAATCAAACCTGAAATAACAACTGCAATAATACCAGAGACATGAATTGCTTCGGCAGCATAATAAATAAGAATAGGTGTCATGATATAAATAATTAACAGCGCACTTGTTGGATTATAATTATTGACCAAAAACTTTAAGTTTTTACGTAATAGCTCTTGTCTTAAAAGAACTAGAATTGATGAAACAATAATACTAAAAATTATCCCGCCAAGAGCCGAATAAAGAAAACCTGCAAAAGTATAACCAATTTGAAGATGGCGTGATAAATACCAGCCAACAGCCATATTTAATAAAACAATACCTGAAGCATCGTTAAACAGAGATTCATTTCTTAAAAAATGTAGAACATTTTTGGACATTTTTAATCCATGAATAACTGATTCTGTCGCTGTTGCATCCGTTGGCGTAGAAATCGCTGCTAAAATAAAAGCAAACGGTAAGGACAAGTTTAAAAGCTATTTAAGGCTAAAACTAGTCAAAACTGTGGCGATAATAATCATTACAACCGTCATACTAACAATTGATTTCCAGCTACGAGTGATATTATAAATCCGATTTTGCTGTCCTTCAAAAAATAATAGCGGTGCAATAATTATTCCCATAAATAATTATGGTTCGAAATCAAAAATTTTTGATCCTACAAATAAAGCCAAAATCATCCAATTAATAATGCAATGTAGTTAACTGATAGCTTTCGCAAAAACCAGTTTTGAATGATCATTGCTAGACTAGCTACTAAGCACATGCCTATTCCAATTATCATCGCATGCATATAAAATCATCCTTTGACCAAAAAGAGCCCCAATTAGGGCTCAATACTAATAATTCATTTTTTCTTTATACATTTCATAGGCACGATCAAAAATTGTCATACTGCTTAAATAACCCGCGTTTAATTCCAAATAATCAGAAAGCTTTTCATAATTTTCTTCTTGCTTTGGAAAAGTTTGATCATGCTGAGCATCGTTTGCAAACTGGGCAATTTCATCCGTTGAATCTGGATCTCGTTGCGTCATTAAAAATCGATAAAAACTTTCTCGATAGGCCATAATTACTCCATATAATACAAGATGGCATAAGCCCCATTACCCGCATGAGTAGCAATAATTGGACTAGTTTCTGCCACCAGAACATCAATCTCAGGATTAATTTCTTTAATTTCCTGCGCTAATTCTTGCATGGGCTCAGGCGTATCAACATATGAAATCCCTACGTGCTTAATTCTGTCTTGATTATCCGCAATTTCTTTTAGAACTCGCTTGTTAAAAGCCTTTGTAAATTTCTTGCCTCGCCCTTTTTTAGCAACTTGCAGCTTGCCTTGAGGCATTTGTAAAGCAATTCGGATATTAAGCATAGTAGCAATTCGACCAGATAAAGCGCCTAAACGACCGCCTTTGATCAAATTTTGCAGATTAATAACCATCATTTCTAACTTTTGATTGGCTCTAATCTTCTCTACATGTGCTACGATTTCGTCCATGCTCTTTCCGGCTTGTGCATCTTTAGCCGCTGCGAGAACCTGAAACCCCTCTGCTCGATCAGTCAATTCAGAGTCAATAATAGTGATATTATCACTCTGGCCGGCAATTTCAGCGGCTTGTCGAGCAGCATCAATCGTACCGCTTAATGCTTTTGCCAAAAAGATCCCAATGATTTGGCTGCCATCTGCCGTCATTTTTTTGATAGTATCTACAAAACGACCAATTGGTGGCTGACTTGTCTTGGGCAAGTTCTCAGCTTCATTCATTTTTTTCACAAAGTCGCTTCTGCTAATATCTATTCCGTCGATGTAAGATTCGCCATCAATAGTAATGGTTAACGGAACAACAGTAATATCGTATTTTTCAACTTCTTCTTGAGTTAATTGAACGGAGGAATCCGTCATAACTTTTATTTTTGACAACTTAATTCGCCCTCACTTCTAAAAGCTTAAATATTTTTATGATAAAATATGATAAATGTTAAGCTGAGCAATATATATTGTTAGTATAACAAAAAAATTGCTCAAAAAAACAAATTGATTGGAATGTTTTATTTTGAAAATAAGAGGAATTTGGCAAGAGCCTATACAAAAGACAAAGACGTATAAAATATTAGATAATGTTTTTAGTGCAATCACACATGGAATTGGTTTTGGTTTATCTGTGGCTGGTCTAGTAATTTTAATAGTAAGAGCAGTTGCATCTGGAAATGCCTTAAAAGTTGTTACTTTCTCAATTTATGGCTCATGTTTAGTACTACTTTACCTATTCTCAACTCTCTATCACAGTTTAATTTTTACTAAAGCTAAGAATGTATTTCAAATTTTTGACCATTCGTCTATTTTCCTTCTAATCGCAGGTTCCTACACTCCCTACTCGCTCGTAGCTATTGGTAGTGCTTGGGGATGGACTTTATTTGGCCTGATTTGGGGAGTAACAGTTTTTGGAATAATTTATTATATTTTTAACCGCGGAAAGCACGTCATTTTTGACACAATAATATATGTTTTAATGGGCTGGTTGGTAATTTTATCAGGTAGTTATTTATACGTGAGACTTAGTCCTACAGGATTTTGGTTATTAGTTAGTGGGGGAATCGCCTACACTGTTGGTGCCTTAATTTATACAATGAAAAATATTCCATACATTCACGTAATTTGGCATCTATTCGTAATGCTCGGCTCAATCTTAATGTACTTTTCTGTTTTATTATATGTTTAAAGCAAAATTTAATAGGAACGATTTACAAAGGATCGTAAATCATTCCTATTTTTTTAGCTTTTTATAATTCTGTCTTTTTTTCTAAAAAATCTTTGATAGAGTTTTCGTTATTAGGCAATTTTCTTTCAATTACATTTTGTTTAATTTCATTTAATAGACTTCCTAATTTTGGTCCTGGTTTGATACCATAATCTATTAAATCTTTTCCATCAATTGCTAGTTCTGAATCTTCTTTAATAGGAAGAGCAACATATCGATCTACTAAAGCTTCAGAATCAACTGGTTGTCCTAAAATGTTGGCAACATCAATCGTATTTAATAATGTCTTTTTTCCGACCTGAAACAATTCATAATCTGTTGGCGTATGACCACTCAAAGTGTCAAAAAAGTTAACTATTCTTTCAACTTCATCAGTCATCGAATTAGAATTCTTCCAATCACGCATAAAACGATGAATTTTTTCATTAGGCAATTTTAACAAAATAATCACGATTGCCCACAAACTTGTTTCTTCAGTTGGTGAAAATTTTAATTTTGGAAAAACTGATAAAAGTTTCTTTTTTCCTTCAAAGTCAGGTACATCTTCACTTAATTTTGTTTCCAAGAAGATTTTAAAGGCTTGACGAGCATTTTTACCTAGTCCCATCTTAACGAATTCTTCTCTAATTCTTTCAACGGAAATTTTCTTTAGTAATTGATGATGATCTGCTACCGCTTGATTGGTATTTTCTTCAAGATTAAAATTCAATTGACTCATAAGTCTCACAGCCCGCATCATTCTTAATGCATCTTCATGAAATCTCTTCTCTGGATCGCCAACTGCTCTAATGATCTTTTTATCCAAATCATCTAAGCCATTGAACAAGTCAATAATATTTCCTTGGGTATCCATTGCTAAGGCATTGATAGTAAAGTCTCTTCTTTTTAAATCTTCATCTAAATTTTGTACAAAAGTTACGTGATCTGGTCTGCGATAATCTTGATAGCCCGATTCTGTCCGAAAAGTAGTTATTTCATAACTGTTACCATCAAATAAAACAGTAACTGTGCCGTGCTGAATACCCGTATCGATTGATTTTTCAAAAAGATTTTTAACTTCTTCCGGGTATGCGCTACTTGCAATATCTACATCATGAATATGTCTATGCAATAAAATATCTCGAACACTACCACCGACAAAATATGCTTCAAATCCAGCATCTTCTAACTTTTTTAAAACCGGCATTGCTTGCTGAAAAACATCTGGTAATTTATTTATTTTCATTTTATTCACTCATTTATATGTATTTATAATCTTAATATGTTAACTTAAATTGAGAGCTAAAAGAAAGGATTTAACATGAAACGAATCATAAATAAACGAACCTGTTTTAAATTAATAATGATCGCTATTGGCTGTGCAATTTATGCACTTAGTCTAGATATGATTTCTGTCCCTAATCGTCTAGCAGATGGCGGAATCAGCGGAATAGCATTGTTATTAAGACACTTTTTCAACATTAATATGGGATTTTCAACCCTATTATTAAATATTCCACTGATTATTTTAGGCTATCGTTACTTAGGTAAAAAATTACTAGCTTACACTATGTGGGGAACCCTTTCGCTTTCCTTCTTTTTGTGGTTTTGGCACCTTATTCCAATTATAACTCAACTAAATCTAGAGCACGACCTCTTTCTTTCTGCTGCGTTAGCTGGTCTACTTTCAGGTTTCGGACTCGGTCTTGTTTTTCGTTACAATGGCACTTCAGGTGGAACAGATATTATTGCTAGGATTTTCCAATTACAATATGGGATTTCTTCAGGAAAAGTTTTATTATCCTGTGATGCAATAGTTTTATTTATTTCTCTTTCTTATTTGGATATTAAGCATATGATGTATACTCTGCTAGCATCATTTATTTTAGCTAGAGTCATGGATACTGTTCAGCAAGGAGCATACAAGGCACGAGGATTATTAATTATCTCTGATCAATATTCTAAGATAGGCGAAATGATTGATCAAAAATTAGATCGTGGTTTCACATATTTAAAAGCTCTAGGTGGATACAAAGAAGAAGAAAAAAGAGTGGTTTATCTAGTAGTTTCTCCTAGAGAAATTCCCGCTGTTAAGCAATTGATTTATGACATTGATTCCAACGCTTTTGTAACAATCATCGATGTCTATGAAGCTTTAGGTGAAGGATTTACTTATAAACAGAAAAAAAGGCCTTTATTCATAAAAAAATAATGCAACGCACGTTGCATTATTTTTTAGTTTAATCTATTTTTTAAATCTTGGATTTCATCATCAGCTGGTTCAATTGCTAAATACTTATCTATTAATTGCTTTACAATATCAGTACTATTTGGTTCAGTATTGAAGAAATATATCATTTCTTTTAAGAAATCCGCATTATTTTGAAATTCAGGGTAAGCTAGCAAGAATTCACTCTTAGCTTTTTCTCCTTGATTTAAATTTTCATAAGAAACTGCTAAATTCCAATGTGCTTGCGGTTCCAAACTTTCTTCATCTAAGTTACTGAATAAGTCAATATTCTCTTGATATTTTCGCTCATGAAGATAAAGATTTGACAATTGTAATCTTAAATCAGTATTGTCCGGCGCTATCTTAAGTCCCTTTTTTAGTAAATCTTCCGCCATTGATGAATCATTTAATTTAGCAGCAGCCATGGCCCCCATTGAATAAAGTGTTTCATCTAATTCATTATATGCTAACCCAGCTTGCGCTGACCGCAACACTTGTTCATTATCATTTTTATTTTCATATGCTTTTGCCAATAAAGGATAAGCATTGACATAGTCCGGACTTTGATCAATTACCTCATCCAGATATTTTATCGCATCTTGATCATTACCAACTGCTAACATTACTAATCCAGCTTGATACTTACTATCAATATCTAAAATTGCATTACTTTGCTGCTTAATTACTTTACTTGCCTCTTCATATTGGCCCATTTTAGCTTCTGTTTGGAATAATCTTTGAATTAAATTGACTTCACCAAAAGTGTCTTGTCTCGTATTTAGATCCCTATAAAGCGGCAAAGCCTCTTCGTATTTACCACTAGTAAAATCTAGTTCCGCTAAACCAAACTTTATTGCATCTTCGTCAGGAGACAATTTTAAGGCTTCTAACAGCTTTTGTTTAGCAGTTTCAATCAAACCATTAGTTTGATAATAATCAGCTTGAACCAAAAGACTATCTAAATATGCATTAGAATCTGGGGATACATTATATAAAAGGGTTAAGCCATCATCATCTTTACCATCATTTAAAAGAATCTCTGCAAGATAAACTTTAAACAAATCTTCTCGTGGAAACTTTGCAATTAAAGAGCGATAAACTTCTTTAGCTAAGTCAGTGAAACCATAATCTGTCAAATTTTCTGCAAGTGATGATAAGATTTCAGGTTGATCATGATCTAACGCCTTTTTTATTAAAATTTTATCTTGAGAAAAATCGTGTTTTTCAATAGCATCTAATAATTGTTCAGAATATGTCATAATGACCTCCATTCAAACACATATTTTGACATAAAAATAGAACGTTGGTCAAAGAAAAGCCAACGTTCTACTATCTTTGCCGTTATATTTATTTAACAGCTTCCTTAAGTGCCTTACCTGGTTTAAATGCAGGAACTTCACTTGCTGGAATTTCAATTTCAGCACCAGTTTGTGGATTGCGTCCTTTACGTGCTGCATGGTGACGTACTTCAAAAGTACCAAAGCCGATTAATTGAACTTTGTTACCTTTAGAAAGATCTTCTTGAATTGAACCAAAAAGAGCTTCTACTGCAGCATTTACATCTTTTTTAGTTAAGTTAGTCTTTGAAGCTACTTCAGAAACTAATTCAGCTTTATTTGCCATTAGTTTTCACCTCCTGAATCAAACTTATTTAACTTTTATTCCTTTTAACAAGAATAAGGAATCATGATCTTGAAATCAATGTTTTCCTAAAAAATAAAATATCACAAACCACCTGTTACAACAAGCTTTCCCAGGATATTATTTACGTTTTCTTGGAATTATTTTAATAGGTGTTCCTTCAAAATTAAAGTTTTCTCTTAATTGATTGATCAAAAATCTCTGGTATGAGAAATGCATTAATTCAGGATCATTGACAAAGACAACAAGTGTTGGTGGGTTACTCTTAACCTGGGTCATATAATAAACTCTTAATCTCTTGCCTTTTACTAAAGGAGTTGGGACTAATTTACTTGCTTGAATCAACAAATCATTTAGGACACTAGACTGGATTCTTTGATTTTGATTTGCGTAAACCTTCTTAACTATTTCAGGAATTTGATCAATTCTTTGACCGGTTTTAGCAGAAACAAATAGAATTGGTGCATAATCCAAATATTGAAATTCCTGACGTATGACGGCTTCGAAATCTTTACCACTATTGCTATCTTTTTTCGGGAGATCCCATTTATTAACAACAATAATAAGTCCGCGCCCTGCATCATGAGCATAACCAGCAACGTGTTTGTCTTGTTCTCTAATCCCTGTACTTGCATCTAGAACTAATAAAACAACGTCAGATCGATCAATAGCACGCAATGCACGTAATACAGAATACTTTTCAGTTTTCTCGTAAACTTTTCCTCGTCTTCTAATTCCTGCAGTATCAATCAAGCGAAACTTAGTTTTATCACTTGCTGTAAAAGGGGTATCAATTGCATCTCTAGTTGTTCCTTCTTGATTTGCAACAATAACTCTATTTTCACCAAGTAATTTATTGACAATTGAAGATTTTCCAACATTCGGCCGACCAATCACACTAAATGAAATAGTGTTATCAGCTTTATTATCAATTTCCTTAGGAAAATTACTTACCATTTCATCTAGCAAATCACCTATTCCCGTACCATGACTGCTTGAAACTGGAATTGGGTCACCTAAGCCTAAGCTGTAAAAATCATAAATTTCTGATCTTTGTTCAGGATTATCTGCTTTGTTTACTGCTAGAATTACGGGTTTATTGGTTTTATATAATAAACGAGCTACTTTTTCATCAAGATCAGTTACTCCATTTACTACGCTACAAAGCATCACAATTTCATCTGCTTCTTCAATGGCAATTTCAGCTTGCGCCCGAATTTCTTCTTCTATTTTGCCATCTTCCCATGTAATTCCACCAGTATCGATTAAATCAAAGTCATGCCCCATCCATTCAGCTTTAGCATAATTTCGATCACGAGTTACTCCTGGTTTATCTTCTACAATTGCAAGACGATCTTTAATTATCCGGTTGAAAAGTGTTGATTTACCCACATTGGGACGGCCAACAATTGCTACCACTGGTAAAACCATTTTTTCAGCCTCCTTTATAAATAAAAAGGGCCGACATATGCCGGCTCTTTTTAAAAACGATTATTTACGGTCCTTTAATTGGTCACCAATAATGTCACCTAAAGCAAAGCCGTTGTCATCGTTACCCATGTACTTCTTGTTTACTGAATTCTCATTACGTGAACGACGTGGACGAGAACTTTCATTTGAAGAAGCGTTTGAATCAGCAGCCTTAATTGAAAGTGAAATTCTTCTATCACTTGGATCGATATTTAAGACCTTAACCTTAACGCTTTGACCTACCTTTAATACATCACTAGGCTTGTCAACGTGCTTGCTTGAAATTTCTGAAACATGAACCAAACCTTGGATTCCATCAGCTACTTCAACAAAAGCACCGAAGTTAGTTAAAGATTTAACTTCACCTTCAAAAATATCGCCTTCATTTAAACCAGCAGTTGCTTGTTCAAATGGTGAAGGTTCTGTTTGTTTAATTGACAAGGAGATACGGTGTCTATCATCATCAATACCGATGACCTTAACTTTAACATCTTGACCTACCTTTAATACATCACTAGGCTTATCAACATGCTTGTAAGAAATCTCTGAGATGTGAACTAAACCGTCAACACCACCGACATCAATAAATGCACCAAAGTTGGTTAAACGTGATACCTTACCTTCGATAACATCACCAACAACTAATTGTGATGCAACCTTATCAAATGCTTCTTCACGTTCTTCTTCGATTAAATCCTTGTGTGAAAGAATCAAACGATTCTTGTTAGGATCAATTTCGGTGATCTTAAGCTTCATAGTCTTACCAATGTATGGCTTAAGATCTGAAACATAGCGGTTAGAAATTAATGAAGCTGGTAAGAAACCTCTAGTACCAACATCAACAAGTAAACCACCACGAACTGATGAAGTTACAGTACCCTCAATTGGAGTACCTGCTTCAAAGTCCTTTTGTAACTTGTCGTAAACTTCTCTTTCCTTCAAACGAGTAACTGAGAAGAAGAATTCACCATTTTCCTTATCGCCGCCGGCTCTTCTTAAAACTAAAGCCTTGAACTTGTCACCTGATTTTACTAAATCACCTAAATCTGCGTTACGATCTGAAGTGAATTCACGATGAGTAATAACACCTTCGACACCGGCATTTTCAACACCGACATCAATTTGGCCGTCTTCAACGTCTAATACTTCGACATCGACAATATCTCCGACCTCAACTCCTTGCATTTGCTTTAATGCGTCTAAAAATTGATTACTGTTTTCTGACATATGTACCTCCCAATATCATGTTTTATTTTAAAGTAAAGTTG
>JAHLFT010000125.1 GCA_018883635.1 Candidatus Lactobacillus pullistercoris | reverse complement strand
TGAAAAAATCAGCAAAAACCAATCCATTTTTAAAGTCCGATCATGACAGTTTCATTCAAATGCAACAACATCAAACTCCCGATAATCTAACTTATCAGCAAGCTGTAATTAATATAAAATTGGATATGGTCATGCGACTACTTGAAAAGCTATTATATGACGGCAAGCAAAACTATTTCTTCAAAGAACCTGCCTTCAAAAAAGCATTTAACGAGTACAAAAAGCATGTTTCTAATGACGGGTATCCTATGCCCGGTTATACTGAAAGTAGGAATAGGTTAGATGCAGCAGAAGACTTTTTTCAGCTCTTCTAAAATTCTTTGCAGAACAAAATAAATTAAATTAAAAAAGAGTAGTTCTATTCACTACTCTTTTTTGTTTGCTCTGTATACAATTTTTCAAAAGTATCTAACCCAGATAAATGATTTTTATACAAGTTAGGTACATAAAACTTTTTAGGAATTACAGTTAAACCATTCGAAACATAGTACCCCCGAAAATGTGGCACGTTACCTCTCGTGGCAATATCACCAAAAACTTCACGCTGTACTTCCGCTTTGGCAGTAGAAAGTAAAATTTTTGTTGAAAGTTGACTCATAGCACCTTGAGTAAGTACCGACATAGAAGCACTAACTGCAGGATCTTGAGTAGCCCAAATTACAAAGCATGAAATCGACCTACCCCTTTGCATGATAGTTGTTAAATATTGACCAATAGCTTTCCTTTGCTTTGGAGTTCCCGCAAGATTTCCAATTTCATCAGCTACTATTACTAAAGGAGTTAAGCCGATATCATAACCACGCAAACCAATTTTTCTACTCTTCTTAGTAGCTTTTTCAACAATTTTTTGACGCTTAGGAAGTTCATGTTCAACAACATACTTTAAAGCCCCCTCAATGCTGTCAGCATCGGTTAAAAAACGTTGTTTCGGATAAAAAAGACTAAAAGCTGAATACTCGCTTTTTCCATCCAAAAAAATCAACGTAGAACCAGCGCTCAAAAGTTGAGCAACACAAGCAAAAACAACCGTAGATTTACCTGAACCAACAGCACCCCAGACGCCGAGATTTGGACGTTCTGCCAAATTTATCTCAAGTCCATCTTGAAGCTTTAAAATGTAAGGCTTTTGCTTCAAGTCATTAACCGTCTTTGGTGTCCAAGTTAAATCCGAAGCGACATCTTCCGCCCAGAACTCAAACTCTAAGCGATTATCACTTACAAGCTGTTCACTGACTGCAAAATTAGCAAAACGTCCTGTTAAATCGCTATCTATTAATTCTCGAAGACCGTCAATATCAGCTTCTTTTAAACCTGCTATTTTACTGATTTCAATCCAAATTCGATCATCTGTTAAAGTGCATTTAACCCACGGAATCCTAATAAACGGAACATCTTTCAAACGATTTTTATTTTGTGTATCTACAAAATCACGGGTAATAACTGCTTCATACCTACTCATAGCTAAAAAGTTTAAAAAACTACCATTTTCCTTACTTCTTTTAATGAAATAAGCTACTAAACCAACTGCAGTTACTATAAAGACTAATAAAGCTATGTAACAAATATAGATCACAAAACTTAAAGGAAAAATTATTTGTACTAAGCCACATGCTAAAGCTATCAATCCCGACAAAGCAACATAAAAACCAAAATAACTCCATACAGGGCGATAATAATAACCATCATGACTACGATAGTAAAAATGATTAATCTTCATCACTATCACCCCTAGCTTCCAAGAAACGATTAGCAAAAACTACTAATTGATCAACCGTCATATCTTTAGTTGTTTCAAGCAAAACCTCTTGTTTCTTAGAAAAATCAAATTTTGGAGTAGCTCGCATTAAATCATAAAAATCCAAGCCCCGTGCCTTATAAATCTCCTGCAACATTTGAACGGTCGGCATCACTTGATATAAAATCCAATCATGTACAGAACCCAAATCGTATATTGAGCTTGGATTTTCAAGAACGGCTTTACGTGAATTTTGCAAAAAAGAAAGCCACTTTGGCGAACTTTTCCATCTAGCTTTATTTTTATAAATTTTTCCATCTTTGCCTTTAGTGGGTACTAAGAAATCGATCGTATCACGTAAAACACGATAATATGCTTCAGAAATTGGATTACTTTCAGTCTTCGAAAGTTCAAGAATTAGATCAATCATAGCTACAGCTTTATGCTTAGTAAACTCTAACTCCCAACGAATCCATTGATACCCGTTCTCATCAAAATCAGGCATAAAAATTTGATTACGAACTTCTTCAGGCATTGCATCTTCTTGATGCTTAACATTAACCATTTGGAGTGCCTTTTGATACGCCCGGCATAAAATATGACCATTCTTCCCAGTTGTAGAACGAGAGCCAAAATAACAGGTTTCACCAACTAATTCTCCCGCAGTATTAACATCTTTCATCAAGTTATACCGCCTCTTACTGCTTCGGAACTGTTTACGCGCAAGCTTACGCTCGACAAAAGGGAAAGTAATCTTAGAAGGGTAACACAGGTCATCCATACAAATATCGATACGGCTAAACTTAACTCCAAAATCTCTTAAAAAGAAAAATAGTGAAACCCAATCATTTTTTACATGCCCCTGCAAATTAGAACATCCGACACCTGTAAAAATGTAATTGTGTGCATCTATTGCACCCTTTTGCTTTTTCTTGGCTGGATCATTGTAAAAGACCTTAACAGCACCCTTAAATGACACCCCCGAGTTAAAGAAGTTACGTCCAGCTACTTCATCAAACTTTGAAATATCATAGCCTAACTTATCAAGTAAAAAGAAATCTTTCCCATTTTTCAAATCAAGTTCTTCAGGTACCGTAAACGACAACCAATCAATCTTAAATCTAACTGGTACATCCTTTAATTTTTTTAATTTAATTAACTGATCGGTAATGTCGTTATCACTTGATATAACAGTGTTTTTAGCCATTGATCTCTCCTATTTTTGGGATTTGGCAACATCGTAATTACTATTGATGTTGCCACAGGTAATTTTCGGCTTCGCCGAAAATTACCGACAACAAACATCAACTATTGGAAGTTAGAAATAGATCCAGCTTCATCAATGAAAATTAAATTACCGCTTCTAATCCGATAACCCTTGCCACCAACAGAATAAAACTGATCCAATTCCATCTTATATTTTTTTGGCAAAACAACTTTTACTACCTGACTAGTACCAATTTCACTAAAAGTATAAGTAAAACCATCAGCACGATCACTACGCAAATCATTGCCATTTTCATCTTTTTTCTTACTGCCATTCGAATCTAAAACTTTAGGATAGTGTTCCTTAATAGGTGCATCTAAGTAGCAAACATGCAAATTTTCAAAAATTGTTTTATTACTACTTGTACTGCCACTCTTCTCTAAAGCCCGAATTTTATTCAATTGTTCAATATTAGCCATAACAAAAAAGTCCTTTCTATTACAACCTTACTCAACGACAAACTTGCAATAGAAAAGACTTTTTAAACATCCATAAATTGGCTTTATATTGACCTTACCAACCAATTAAGCTACAATAATTCTTAGTTAAATAATGATGTTTAAAAAAGTTTTGCAAAATTTGGTCGTGGAGCAAAGCTTTTTTAGTTTTTACAATTATTATCATACCACAAGCAAAGTGCGGATTTTCGTCCAATCTTTGCTTTTTTATTTTTTCGCTCTCTGCTCGCCGCAGCCGCTTAAGGCAGAGGCAGGAAAAAGCCAAATAAATTTGTCTTTTCCGCCCTGAAAGCTTAATTTCATTAGGTTGTCAACTCCTTAAAGCACGCCTACGGCGTATTTACCGTTGACAACCGTCAGCAATTCGTTACTTTTCATACTTTGCGAACATCGCTTCAAGCTCATTACAATTCCGCTTTAACTGATTTAAGTACGAATTCAAATCTTCATAACTACTTGTTACTCTTACCAGTCCCTCAGACCTATCTAAGATTTTCATTAACTTAGCATATTTTTCACTTTCTGCAGTTTGCAAATCTAAAATCAAAGTATTTTCTGGTCTTAAAGCTTGCCACTTCTTAGGACTGTAAGTCGTCATTAACTCATTTTCTTTTTCCTTGATTTCATCAATCAATTCTTTTTTTGAGTTCAATGTATTAACTGCCTCTCTTTCATTTGATTTAATTCTATTATAACACGTTAGACAATTTTGTCTATAAAAATTTTACAAAAATAGCAAATATTTTTAATTTATTTACTGTATTATAGCCATTTGTAGCGTATTGTGGTACATTGTGGTATAATTTTATTGAACATAAATCAGACAATACTTAATAAAAATCAGACATTATAAAGGAGAAACAAAATGAAAATGTACAAAATTAAAGATATTTTTGACTTAGCTAATTCAACTTATAATTTAAAGTTAGATTCAAAAAATCCCGCTGACAAAAAAGAAGTAGAAACCATAAAACGCGCAATTAGACGAGCTTTAAAACAAGAAAATCCCGAGCTTAAAAGTTACAAAGTAAATGAAGAGCAAGCATATCATATAATTAACACCACTTTAAACGCCTATTTCTTGAAAAAATCAGCAAAAACCAATCCATTTTTAAAGTCCGATCATGACAGTTTCATTCAAATGCAACAACATCAAACTCCCGATAATCTAACTTATCAGCAAGCTGTAATTAATATAAAATTGGATATGGTC
>JAHLFT010000124.1 GCA_018883635.1 Candidatus Lactobacillus pullistercoris | reverse complement strand
ATCCACGTAAACCTAAAATATTATTCCGTTTAACTGCATCAGCAACTATCTTTTGCCTACGTGGAATTTCTTCTTCACAAAGCCAATTCAATAGCCTCAACACATCACTAGAAGTTGAAACGATTTTTTCTTTTGGATAAAAAACAGAAAAGCTACTAAATTCTTCCTTACCATCAATAAAAAATAAGTCTGCAGAATAAGAAAGAAGCTGAGCTACTGCTGTAAGAATAGTAGTTGACTTACCAGCATTTGTTTTACCCCAACAAATAACATGAGCCTCATCAGCTAGATTAATTGTTAAATCTTCTTGTAAAGTTAAAAAGTAAGGCTTTTGAATCAAATCATTAATATTATTAGGTATAAAAGTACGATTAGTTCCTAAATCACTAGCAACTAATTTAAACCAACGCCTGTCATCAGAAATCAATTTTGTAGTAACTACAAAATTTTTAAATCTAGCATTATCAAGCGAAGAATTAACCAGCTCTACTAAACTATCAAGACTAGTAGACTCATAACCAGCTAATTTCTTTATTCTCAACTTAACTACTTTTCCATCATAAGTAGCCCAGATTGCAGGAATTTCTACATAATCCATATTTCTCAATCTATTAGCTACTTTGATTCTTAACAAACTATTTCTAATTTCTTCTTCTACGCTTGATAAATTCCAATAATTAATTATTCCTCGACATTGAACCAACCTAACTCCAAGCCAAATCAATCCAAAGATCAAAAGAAAAATTAGTCCTAATCCAGAAAATAAAATTAAACTTGTTAAAATAGACAAATTCAACAAATCATAAATTTCATTACTACTAATAAAAGTAGCAAAACACAAGCATAGCCAGAAAAAATATTGATAATATAATGGACGAGTATAATTGCCAAATTTATCTTTAAAATAGAAATAATTAATCATCTTTTTTATAGCCTTGTTTAAACTGTTTAAGATAAAAGGCTATTTCTTCCTTACTCATTGCCCTAGCATCATTAAGCAATCTTTCTTGTTTCTTAGAAAATTCAACATTATCACATTGAGAAATTAAGTTGTAGACATTAAAATTTTTTTCTTTACCCAAAACTTCTAAGAGCTTAATAGATCCAACAACTGAAACCCTAATCCAATGCAACAAACGTCCCAGATCTAGGTCACGTTCTGGATCACTTAAATTGGTTTTTTCAACTCCATCAAGGAATTTTTCCCACCAATCACAAACTTTCCAACGTGATTTATTTATGTTACCTTTTCGAGGTTTTACTAAAAATTCAACGATATCACGCATTACAGCACGATAAACAATTCCAAAAGAGCCAGTATTCAAAACTTCATTTACAAAATTTTGAGCCTTAGCCTTTTGAAAGGCAATTTCTGCACGTACCCAATGATTTGTCCCACCACCGGAATCTAAATTTTCAACTTCCTTAGGTAAAACCGCATTTTTACTAATATATTGCGCACGCTTATCATAAAAACGACAATAATAATTACCATTTTTAGAAACTTTGCCACGGCTCTGTCCGACATAAATAGTAAAACCTTTTACATCACCAGCCGAATCTAACTGCTTGATGATATTAAATCTACGTCGGGAAGATCTCATTTCTTTAGCACGTATCTTTTTTTCTATTTTAAACATATCAAGAGCGCCATAAAAATCATCAACGGCCGCATCAATTCTAGTAACACGTGCTTTTATACGCTTCAAATGCCTAAAAAATTTTATCCATGCTAGCTGCCAATCATCAGTCTTGTATTTTTTATTTAACTTTTTAGCTAAGTCGGTTGATCCTTGACCAGTAAAAACATAAACAACTAAATGACTTGAATTTTTACTAACATCTTTTGACACGTCATCATAATAAACCATCAAATAATTGCCCAAATTTAAACCGGAGTTTAGAAAAAAACGACCACTAGAAGTTCTATCAAAATCCGACAAATTATAACCCAAATAACGCAATAATTTGAATGGTTTTTTATGCTCATCTAAGTCATTAGAAGGCTCTATTACTAATGATAACCAGTCAACCTTGAAAAGCATTGATGTATAAGGGTTTATAGCCACTTTTATCACCTAAATTACGTATTTGGAGACTCCCTAAATTAGTTGGTTGGAGTCTCCGGAGGAGACCGCTTTCGCGGTCTCCTCCCATTACCTACAATCAAATCAATAATTGCTTACTTTAACGTCCTTATCGATCCATTTACTGCTATAGTCACCACCATAGCCATAGCCACTTACTACATAGTACCCACGAGGCATTTTCAATAAAGTAGGATAAACAAACCGAACAGTTTCACAAGTTCGATACTCAACAACGGTATATTGCCAACCTGCTTGTTTTTCAGATCGTTTAGCAACCCCATTTTCATCTACAACCGTTTTTCCAGATTCATCCTTTAACTTTGGATAATAAGGTTTAGGTTGAACACCTAGCTTAACTACAACTAACTTACTAAAACTACGGCGACTATCGCCTTTAGCACTAGCTTGATCTAACTTATCAAGCTTTAAATCTTGTTCTTTTGTTGGCATTAAAAAAGCCCCTTTCAAAATATTGCTATGCAGCAATCCAAACCAATACTTTGAAAGAAGCTTTAATTAATCATATTTTGACTTTATTGCAACAAAAATTGTATAATAAAGTCCGAAGTTAATATGTTGATTAAAGCTGTAGGTTCAAAGATTTGGCGATGGATGAACTTTATAGCTTTTTTCAATTTTTAAATAATTACAGCAAAAGTAGATGTTTTCTTTATGAAAACGTCTTATTTTTTTGCTTACATATATGATAACAAAGAATTCAATTTATGAATTCGTTTTTTTTGCTTTTTTCTTAAAAAGCTATCACCACCTTTATTTATTGCTATCGCGCAAGCTCGGGAAGAAAACAAAATTTGTTTTCTTCTAAATTTCTAGCATGACTTCTCTTATTACACCGTGTCAATTCCTTAAGCTCATAGCAAGCTATGAGTTACCATTGACACTAACTACAAAACTAATTTTATCTTCTTCTTACAAATGGATCATTTTGCCAATCTACATTTATTTTTAAAAATGCTCTCAAAGTATGCGTTAAATACATTGTGTCTTCTTCTTTTAGCAGATCTATCAATGGTTCAAATCCATCTTTAATCATATATCTAGAAATGCTTTCATTGACTAATTGATAATTTCTATCATCATCTTTAGACCATTTTCCGCCATTACTTACATCGTTTACAGCCTTCTGAACTAAATCTCTAAATTTTTTAGTTTTAAAAACAGCTATAACTGTAGCATCACCAATGGTAATATCATCGGAATCTAAAGCTTCATTTATATAATCCATTTTATTTCTCCTCTATATGATATTTTTGAGGATTTCTAACAATATTAGAAATCGTACTTTTAGAGACGTGATAAATTTCAGCCAATTGACGAACCGATTTTCCCTCATCATAAAGTTTTACAATTTCATCAACCGGTACTTTAATTCGAGGTCTTCCACCTTTTTTTTTATTAATAGGTTTATCACGCCAAAATTCAAAATTAAAATTACCAATTTTGAATTTCAAAAATTTCACCTCTTTTCTGTCCATATATTGTCCATAAACTTATTATAGTACGATTCTAAAAAGATGAATAATATTTTTAATCAATATCATCATAAAAATTATCATCATCAGGCTGAAGCCATTTATTCTCTGCAGCTTGAAATTCAAGCTTATCCATCCAATTGAGAAAGCCTTCTTTTTTAGCTTCTTCATCAAGAGCTTTAATATTTTTAAGCTCTTCAAGATATTCTTTATGTGTCATAGGAAAAATTCTCCTTTCCATACTTATATAACCTACTAAAAGTATCTAAATTTTCTAAATGATTCTGAAATAGATTTGGAACAAAAAATTTTTCTGGATTAATAGTAATTCCGTCACAAGTATAAAAGCCCGTAAATTTTTCAACTTGTTCTGTAGCTGTACTTTCATCGAAAGCCATTCGTTGAACATCTTTATTTGCGGAACCAAGCAAAATTTTAACCGCAAATTGACTTCTAATATCTTGACTTAATACAGTAACCGCAGGTGATTGAGTTCCAACAATTAAAAAAACCGAAATTGAACGCCCCTTTTGAACTATCTGAGCAATGCTACTATTAAAAACTTTCTTTTGTTTGCTATCTAGTCCGCCTATTACAGATGAAATTTCATCCGCAACAACTACCAAAGGACGTAACCCAATATCATATCCACGTAAACCTAAAATATTATTCCGTTTAACTGCATCAGCAACTATCTTTTGCCTACGTGGAATTTCTTCTTCACAAAGCCAATTCAATAGCCTCAACACATCACTAGAAGTTGAAACGATTTTTTCT
>JAHLFT010000123.1 GCA_018883635.1 Candidatus Lactobacillus pullistercoris | reverse complement strand
ATATAAAGCATCTAAGACAACAACATCATTGCCTTCTTTAACTAATTCGCGTACAGCGTGTGAGCCGATATAACCCGCACCACCGACAACTAAAACTTTCATGTTTTGCGCTCCTTTATTTTAGTTATTATTTTTTATTGAAATCGATTACATTATAACACATATTTTAGTAAATAATTTACTGATTTTAAATAAAATATTTAAAATTAAAGCAATTTAAATGAAAATTCGCAATCTTGGCTAGGATTGATCCGATATTTGTCTTCAACATTGCTGCCCCAACTGTCAATGCCGCCAACACCGCGGACAGCACCAGCAATTACCAAAACAGTTCTGCGGGCTAATGGCAGTTCTTCAATATGAGTTGCATTTTCTAGTTCTTCTGCTGTGTAGGGAAGGCAACTGAAGTTGAATGGCTTATCAGTTTGCTCAACGGTGAGGTCAAAATCCTCATTAGAATGATCAGCATTGTTGAGCGTAGTATTTCTAGTGATTTTGAGTTGATGCGTTTGCATGTGCATCCCATTTTCCTGTGGCACTAGGTATTTGGTTACTGGCAATCCCTTAATTTTAAAAGAGCCAGCACTGGCTCCAGCCATCCGATCAGGATAAGTCTCACCAGATAAGCCTTCATATTCAAAGCCACTAGCTAGAGTTGGTATGATAAAGCGCATTCCAATTACTGGAAGCGGTGGTAAATCTTTTTTACCAAAATAACGCATCTTAATTGTAACATGACCATTATTGTTAATTTGGTAAGTAATTTCAACTTTTGTTTTTGGAATAGTTAAAGTTTCATAAATAAAAGTAATTTCGACTTTACTTGCGTACTCATGATTAGAAAATTGGTTGTTGAGTGGAGCGATTGGCAAATCTGCAAAATCATGTTGATCAACTTTGAGCTGAATTTCAGTACAGTGGCTAAACATATCGGCGCCGAGCCATTGAGCTGCTTTTAAGTTGAAACCGTTGCCGCGATCGTTATCAGTAGTTGCACGCCAAAAGGTTGGGGTAGGAACGCGATAAAACCATTCTTTACCCTTAATTTTTAAAGACTCTAAGCCACCTTTTTCATAGCTGAAAATATATTGCTTATCTGGGGTATTAATGCCTAAAGTAGCATCCCCATAGATTATATGTAAATTATTTGTGTAAGCCATAGTAGTATTTAACCTCCTGCATTGCTGGTTTTGGCGTACGATCGGCGAACATCAAGCCATCTCCTGAAAATTCATAGTCGGAATGGCGGTCATCGAAATCACCACCATAACGCAACACGTCTTGGTTGCTAACTGGATCATGTACTAATAGCGCTTGGTCGATGAAGTCCCAAATAAAGCCGCCTAAATATTGCGGGTATTGGTCAAGCAATTTAATGTAGGAACCCATGCCACCATCAGAATTACCCATATCATGCATATATTCGCATTCTAAAAATGGCTTTTGAGGCTTATTTTTAAGATATTCTTCAACATCTTTTGGTGGTAAATACATCCAGCTTTCAAGATCAGAAATCTTGTCCTTTAATTCTGGCGTATGAACCACGCCTTCATAGTGGGTCAGGCGACTATGATCGTGTGCTTTATAAAATTTATTCATAGCCGCAATGTTTTCTCCGGCATATGATTCATTGCCAAGAGACCAGAAGAGAATGGCGGTATGGTTTTTTAAAGTTTCATAATTGTTGCGGGCACGGTCAATTACAGCTTCACGCCATTCAGGAATAGAACCGGGAACATTATCTGAAGGTTCAACTTGTCCCATCTTTTGCCAAGTACCATGTGATTCGAGATTATTTTCAGCCATGACATAGATTCCATTTTGATCGCAGAGATAGTACCACGGAATCTGATTAGGATAATGGCAAGTTCTAACCGCATTGATGTTATTTTCTTTAAAAGTATGTATATCTTGTTTCATATCAGTTAAAGTGATGCTGCGGCCACGCTTCATATTCCATTCATGCCGATTGACCCCATTAATAATTAGACGTTGACCATTTAATAAAACAACCTTGCCAGAATTAATTTCGATTTTTCTAAAGCCAAATTGGTAAGGAATTAGTTCAAGTAAATCACCATTTTCAGCGTGAACTTCAATAATTAGTTGGTACAAATATGGGTCATGGTTATCCCAAAGATGCACATTTTTGAATAATTCTTTTTCAATTTTTATGGTTAAGCTGATTGGTGCTTTTTTCTCAAGTAGAGTTTTGCCATTAATATCTTCTACGAACAAGTGAACTGAGCCAGTATTTTTGCCTGTAAAGTGCAATTGAGCATTAAAGATTCCATCTTGGTAATTATTTGTAACTTCTGGTTTTAAATCGAGATCGGTTAAATGCGTCTCAGGTAGGCCGAGCAATTCAACTGAACGAAAAATGCCAGAAAAACGGAACATATCCTGGTCTTCCAAGAAAGAGGCAGTGCTATGTTTGAAAACTTCAACTGCTAAAATATTGTTTTTGTTTTTAATGTAAGGTGTTAGATCAAATTCTGAAGGAGTGAAACTATCTTCGGCGTAACCAACAAAATGACCATTGAGCCAAACATACATTGCTCGCTCAACTCCTTCAAAAACAATGTGAACATCACGACCTTGCAAAGTGGAATTTAAGTCAAAATGCTTAATGTAAGAGCCAACTGTGTTATCTGCACCTTTGCTAAAAGAGTCGGTAGCTTTTTGGTTGATTGTGTAAGCAGGTCGACGATAAATTTTTCCTTCCCACGGAAAGAGCGTATTAATATATTGATTTTGAGCGTAATTATTTAGCTCAATTTCACTTGGGACTGGAATGTGATCAAATGATGAAGAATCGAAATCTGTTTTAAAGAAATCAACGGGTCGTGTTTGTGGATTAGCTGAAAACTTAAAACACCAGTCACCATTTAAACTTTGAACAAAACTACTAGTTTGCTTTTGCCATTCGCGATAGTTCTTGAAATAGGGATGATCGCTGTGGGCAGGAACTTGATTAACGCGGAAAACTTCGGGGTCATCAAGCCAGCTAAGATTTGCTTTCATGAAAATACCTGATTTCTATAAAAAAAAATTAACCTTGAAAACGCTTATATTATAGCACATAGATAATAAATTTACTTAATAAGTAAATTATTTACTGAAAAATATTTTGAAGATTAATATTTTTGACTCGAAAACGAATGACAAAGTGCTTATGATATTTATTGGAATTACGTAAATATTTTGTATAATAAAGTTAAAAATTATTTATTTAAGATAGAAAAGATATAAATATGACAACAATTAAAGAAATAGCACAAGAATCAGGGTATTCTTCAGCTACGGTTTCGCGCTTATTAAATAATGATCCTAATTTGTCAATTACGGCTGATACTAAGAACAAGATTTTAGAAATTGCCAATAAATTGGGCTATTGGAAAGACCATCAGGAAAAGAAGATCCGTCCTACAATTGCATTACTTTATCGAGTAAACCATGAAGAACAATTGCAAGATGAATACTTTACTTCACTGAAGCAGGCATTAATTTCAACCGTGGAAAATGAATCATTGCAAATGAAGACCTTTTATGATACTGATGATTTGATTAAACATGCATCACTTTTTCAGGGCTTTATCGGAGTTGGCGCAGCTCCGATTGAAAATGAAACGCTTAAGAAGTTACATGAGGTTCTGCCTAACGGTGTTTTTGTCGATACTAATCCAGCGCCTGAATTATTTGATTCCATTCGCCCAAATTTAACGCTGAC
>JAHLFT010000122.1 GCA_018883635.1 Candidatus Lactobacillus pullistercoris | reverse complement strand
ACATAATGAGTATGTCTGTTATGAGTGTGGCTACAAGAATGATCGAGATGAAAATGCGGTTTTAAATCTTTTAGCTTTGGCAAAATAAAGAAAATAAACAGGGCTGGCTAGGTCCTTAAGCTGTAAGAGCTGGTCAATGTGGTTACTCCCAAGTGGAATATCAGAATACTAGTGAAGACGACAGTAAATGAAACAAAGAAAGGAAAATATATCTTTCTGATATGTAGAAAATTCGTATTCTTTTACATATTTCTATGTTTTATATAGCAGCAGGTGTTGTACCAAGCAATGGCATCAAAATTAAGTGCCAAATAACCCAAATTAAGAAGCCATAGAAAGTACCTTGCCATAATCCTGCCCAAGCAACCTTCCTATATTGCACCATGTAAATTAATAACCAGGCAAAGAAAATAGAAAATGAAAAGTGCAAAATTAAGGCTACCCAAAATACTTTTTGATCAGTATTGTAAATGACATAAGCATGGGTAAAATTATAACTTGCACCCATTTGTTGCAACATGTGTTGTGGTGGATTAACTACATCTCTAGCAATTGTTCTTGGTGGTAAAATCTTTTCCCAACCAATTTTAACCATTCCAGAGATTAAGCCGGCAATAATTCAGACCCAAACACTCTTCCAAAAAATTTTCCAATTAGAAACTGATTTTGTGTTTTCCATATAGAATCTCCTTTTCTCTTTCGAAAACAGTGATTATTATGAACTTTTGAAAAATAATATCAAATCATAACTTTTTATGTTATACTGGTTAAGTTGAATCGCGCCCTTAGCGCAACTGGATAGAGTGTCTGACTACGAATCAGAAGGTTGAAGGTTCAAATCCTTCAGGGCGCACTTAATCAACGGGAAGTGGCTCAGTTTGGTAGAGCACCTGGTTTGGGACCAGGGGGTCGCAGGTTCGAATCCTGTCTTCCCGATACTAACTTCCATTTGCAAGCTAAAAAAGGCTTGCTTTTTTTATTTTTTCTATTTAAAATATATTCAATTATTAAATCGCAATGAAAAAGACGAGTAAATAGGTTAAGACTTCCAGAGAGCTAGCGATAGTGAGATGCTAGTAGCCCCTGACTTATTGAAAAACACTTTGAGCATGCTCACCGAAATATCTTAGAGTAAGTAGAGCCGTCTCCGGTACGTTACCACACCGGTAGAATATGACTGTATTCTATGAGTTGGTCTATTAAGTTAGACAATTTGGGTGGTACCGCGGAAAAAAGCCTTTCGTCCCTTTCTACTAGGGAGCGAAGGGCTTTTTCTTTTCTCTCAGATTTGAATTTAAAGGAGAAAAAACAATGACTTTAATTTTACCAAAAGATTATCACCCAACTTTAACTATTCGTGATACTGAAGCAGCAATCGTTTTTATTAGAGAAACTTTTCAAGATAAACTTGCCACAATTCTTGGTGTGCAAAGAATGTCAGCACCAATGTTTGTTGAAAAAGCGAGTGGATTAAACGACAACTTAAGCGGAATTGAACGTCCTGTTGCATTTGACATGAAAGCAATGCCTAAGGATGACACGATTGAAGTTGTCCATTCACTTGCTAAATGGAAACGTCTTGCACTTAAAAAATATGGCTTTGGCATGCATGAAGGACTTTACACAAACATGAATGCGATTCGACGCGATGAAGATTTAGATAACTTTCACTCAATTTATGTCGACCAATGGGATTGGGAAAAAGTTATTGCTAAAGAAGAAAGAAATAGTGACACTTTAGAAGTTACTGTCATGAAAATCTTCAAGGCAATTAAAGCAACCGAAAAACTTGTTGCAATGCGTTATCCTGGCTCAACTTACCGTTTAGCTGATCATGTTTCCTTTATTACTACTCAAGAATTAGAAGATCGTTGGCCAGATTTGACTCCTGATGAACGTGAAGATAAGATTGCTAAAGAAGAAAAAGCAGTCTTTATTATGAAAATTGGTGATAAATTAAAGTATAGCGGTGAGCCACATGACGACCGTGCTCCTGACTATGATGACTGGCAACTAAATGGTGATTTAGTCTTCTGGTATGAACCTTTGCAAAGAAAAATTGAATTATCATCAATGGGGATCCGTGTTAGTGAAGAAAGTCTTCGTGAGCAACTTAAGAAAGCTCATTGTGAAGAAAGGGAAAAATTACCGTTCCACCAAATGCTTTTAAAGGGTGAATTACCATATTCCATTGGTGGTGGGATTGGTCAATCACGTTTATGTATGCTTTTGCTAGGTAAAGCTCATATTGGTGAAGTCCAAGCTTCTATTTGGCCAAAAGAAATGATCGAAAAATGCGAGGAAAACGACATTAAATTACTATAATTTTGATTTTCTCCTATCTTTTTCTAAACTTTCACGTTAAAATTCTATAAAAAGAAAAAAGGAGAAATTCATATGAAAGACATTCTAGTAACCACCACCGAACATATTCCTAACAAAAACTACGAAATTATCGGCGAAGTTTTTGGCGTAACTACCCAATCTCGTAACGCAATCAGTGACATCGGTGCCGGCCTCAAAAGTATCGTCGGCGGTGAAATTAAAGGCTATACTAAAATGCTTCATAGTTCACGTGATCAAGCAATTGAACGTTTACGTGAGGCAGCTGCTGAAAAAGGAGCCGACGCGATTGTTATGATGCGCTTTGATTCCGGTTCAATTGGTGGCGATATGCAATCTATCGTTGCTTACGGTACTGCTGTAAAATATGTTGATTAATTAAAATAAATAAACAAAAATCCTATTGATACTATTTAAAGCATCAATAGGATTTTTTATGTTCAATAAACTTCTACTACTTGCGTTCTCTTCTAGAGATCCAAGCCATAATTGCTGGCAAAATAATGAAACCAAAGATCATCATGATGATGGCATACCAGTTAACGCCAATGAATTGACCTTGTGCATTCATAATGCCAAATTGAGCTTTCCAGTTATATTCAACCAGCAAGAAAATAACTAGCACAATAGATAAAATTGGAATAACAATATCTGTCCACACATTCTTGTCGGCCGGCAAAATATTTTCCTTATCAATTCCCTTGCCTTGATAAAAGCGAATAACTGCAAGTGGAACCACAATAAAGCCCAAGAAACGTACCATGGCACTTAATGTTATCAAATTAACCATATTGTATTGGAAAGCCATTGGAATCAGAATCGCCAAAATTACAGAAATGAAGAAAGTTCTAATTGGGAAATTATTCTTTGTTCTCTTAGTCAAAGCCTTCGACATTTGATTTTCACGGGCCATAGCTTCCAAAATTCTTGGAGCATTGAAACTAGAAGCCACGTTAATCCCAAACATTGAAACTAAGGCACCAACTAAAATAATGTCTCTCAAAACTTCGTTTTTAAAGATTGCAGCAACAGCCACAACTTGTTTAGTCGTCATTAAGGCCTTAGGATCAAGAATCATTGCTACTGCAACTACACCAATATAAACTAAGGCAATCACTAAAATTGCAAGTGGAATTGCTCTTGGCAAATTCTTCTCAGGATTCTTCATATCTTCAGAACCTGAAGCAACTGATTCAAAACCGGTAAAAGAATAAAAGGCAGAGACAATCGCCATCACAAAACCAGTTGTAGTTAAAGTAGGAACAATCTTTTGCCCGTTCTGAGTAATCTGATCAACTTCATTTAAATGACTTGAAGCACCAGTACTAATCAGTAAAATTACCCCTGCAATAATAATTAAAACCAAAGCTGCTAGTTTACCAATAGTGGCTAAGTTCATTACCCACTTTAATACCTTTTGCCCAAAAAGATTAATAATCGTAATGATTACCATTAAAACGATAAAGCCAATCGTTACTGTCATAAAATCTTCGGAATTGCCACCAAAGATTGAAATTGTGGAGCGGATAACACCAACTGCCATTACTCCCCAAGCGACACTCGCTGAAAAGTAACGTAGTACTCCCATATAAAAACCGACTTTATCACCAAAAGCAGCTTTGGAATAAGCATAAGCTGCCCCAGACTTAGTAACATATTTTGCCGCTGCCGCAAAAGAAATTGCCAAAATAGCAGCAAAAATGGCAGCAATCAAATAGACAATTAATGCTCTTGATCCTGCTTGTGCTACAACACTTCCGGGTGTCAAAAAGATCCCTGAACCAATAATAGCGTTAATAGCAAGCAGTACGATCGACCAAAAGCCTAACTTGTCACTTTCTTTATTATTCATCAACTAATTCCCCTTATTTTTTTGAATTATCAATAACCCATTTAAAGAGATTATTCATAAATGCGACCTTTTTATTACGATGTAACATTTCTGGATGCCACTGTACACCAATGACAGTTCCTTCTTTATTTTCAATTCCTTCAACTACACCATCTGGAGCTGCAGCAGATTCAATTAAATCTGGTGCCACCTTGTTAATTATTTGATGGTGGAAAGAATTAACCATAAATTCAGTCTCACCCAAAATTTCTGCCAATTTTGATCCTTCAACTACCTTCATCCCATGAGTTGGAAGATCAGGAGTATGTCCTTGCATATGCTTTAATGTGTTTTCGCTGCGATAAGAAAGGTCTTGGTATAAACTACCGCCATGAGCCACATTAATAATCTGCGCTCCACGACAAATTCCTAAGACTGGAATTCCTTTTTCTTCAGCCAATTTAAGCAAAAGCATATCAAAATGATCACGTGCAGGCCAAGTAGCACCAATCTTTTGTTCAGGTTCTTCGCCATATTCATGCGGATCAACATCGTGACCACCTGATAAAATCAAGCCTTGTACATGTTCAAGTTGGGACTTGATAACTTCATCATTTTCTGTAAATGGGATAATAAATGGAACTCCACCATTTTGAACAACGGAATCAACATAATCTTCATTAACATAACTGCGATGATAGCCTGGAAAAATACCACCATCATCAATAATTACTGAACCGGAAATTCCGATAACTGGTTTATTCATAAGCTGCCTCCCTTTTTACTTACTTTTGGTATGTAGTAGATACTATTATAAATAAATTAACAAAAAAAGTACAATCAAAAAATTTAATTGTACTTGATGACTTTTATTTATTAACTTTTTTTCCATGTTTGATTACGTAAATAATCGCTGCACAAATCAAGAAAACAGCTCCAACTGCTACTGAAATCCGCGTATCCGGATTAATAAACATAAAGATCACAATTAAGCTTAACATGAATAAAGCAAAATAATTTGAATACGGATATAGCGGTAATTTAAACGGATGATCCTTCATCAGATGTGGATGCTTTTTTCTAAATCTTAATTCAGCAAGTAAAATCACAAACCATGCTACCATCCCTGGCAAAACGGATGAACTATAGACAATTACGAAGACATTTTCAAGTGATTTACTGAAAAGCTGAATAATGACGTTCAAGATAAAACCAATAAAGATCCCGGAAGTGATCCCAACAATGGCATGGCTTGGCACAATATGCTTAGAGACATGACCAAAGGTCTTTGGTGCATAGCCTTCGTGTGACATCTTATAAAGCATTCGGCTTGAAGAATAAATCCCGGAATTAGCACCAGAAAGTGCCGCAGTTAAAACAACAAAGTTAATCACTGAAGCAGCTGCGGTAATACCAACCTTAGCAAAGGTCGTAACAAATGGTGAACCAATATTACCAAGTTCATTCCACGGATAAATCGTCACAATGACAAAAATTGCACCCACGTAGAAGATTAAAATTCGCCATAAAACTGACTTAACACTTTTAACGATCGCTTTCTGCGGATTGGCTACCTCTCCCGCAGAAATTCCGATTAGTTCGATTCCCTGATAAGAACCAACGATAATCGCCATTGAGAATAAGAAGCCCTTTACACCACCGGTAAAGAAGCCACCATGACTCCATAAATTAGAGAAGCCAATTGGATGACCACCATTACCAAAACCAAAAAGGATGACCATGAAGCCTAAAATAATCATCAAAATAATGGTTACTACCTTAATCATGGCAAACCAAAATTCAAGGGTTGCATAAGCCTTGGCACTAGCTAAATTAGCCAGCAATAAGAATAGGATGATGACTACGCCAGCGACCCAATCAGATGCACTCGGCCACCAATAGCGTAAATATTCTGTAGTTGCCACAACTTCAGATATCCCAACAACTACATATTGAAAAACATTTGCCCATTCAGCCAAATAACCGGCAATCGGATGAACATGTTCAGTAGCATAATCTGCAAAAGAACCGGTTCCGGGATCAACATAGAGCATTTCTCCCAGAGCTCGCATTACGATATACAAAATTAATCCTACAAACATATATGCAAGTAAAACTGATGGCCCAGTCCACTTAATAGTTGAAGCAGACCCCATAAAAAGTCCGACTCCAATGGCGCCTCCAAGTGAGATCATTTCCATTTGACCTGCAGTCATTGATCTCTTTAATTCTGGCGCTTTTTTGCGCTTAACCATAAATTACTTCCTTTCACAATAAAAAAATTTGCGCACTATTTTTATTGTTTTGTATTATCTTTTTCTTGTTGTAATTTTGAATGTCTCAATCCAAAAGTAAAGTATATTATGATACCCACAATAATCCAAATCGAGACCATGATTTTTGTTTCTTTCGGAAGCATAACGATGAAGTAAACACTTAATAAACCAGCAATTACGGGTAAATAAGGATAAAGTGGCATCTTAAAGCCATCATTCTTTATATCTTTACGATGTCTCAACGGAATAATTCCAAATGAGATAAAGGCAAAGGCTAACAAAGTTCCTGCATTAATTAAAGAAGCTAATTGCATAAGTGGTACTAAGCCGGCAAAAATAGCGGCGACGATCGTTGAAATAATGATCGCAGTATTAGGAATCATCTTTTTTGCATCAACATTTCCCATTGCCTTTGGTAACAAGCCATCTCTGCCTAATGCATAAAGAAGTCTTGAACCACCTAGCAGCATGGTAATCATCGCAGTAAAAATTCCGATTAACGCGCCTAAAGTGATCAACTTACTCCAGCTGTTCAAGCCTACTACTTTTAAGGCGTAGGCAGATGGATCATCAACATTTAATAATTTGTAATTGACCATTCCTGTTAAAACCAGAGAAAAACTTACATAAAGAATCACAGCAATTAAAACTGTTCCTAAAATTCCTTTTACGACATTTTTACCTGGATTTGCTGTTTCTGCAGAGTTTGCAGCTAAAGCATCAAACCCGATAAAGGCAAAGAAGACGGTTGCAGCTGCTGTAGAAATTCCGCCAAAACCTGCTGGTGCAGTATGGAATTCTTTTGGATAAAATGGTACGTAATTTTCTGCCTTAATATAGACTAAGCCAACGACAATAAACAAAATGATAATCGCAACTTTTAAAATGACCATAATATCTTCGATTTTTTTAGAAAGACTAGCTCCCTGATAAAGAATAAAGGCCACTATCAATACAACGGCAACCGCGGAGAAATTAATAATTCCACCTTCCATTGGTCCGGCCTGTAATGCCTTAGGAAGATTAATTCCAAGTGCTTCCAAAATATTATCATTGAAATATGAAGCAAAACCTGTTGCCTCTGCCGAGACGGCTAAGAAATATTCTAAAAGTAGGGCCCAGCCTAGAATCCAGCCTACAACTTCACCATAAACAACGGAACCAAATGAATATGCGGAACCAGCAACTGGCATAGCAGAAGAAAACTCTGCATAAGCCATACCAACAATTCCAGACACAATAGCAGCTAATAAAAATGCAATTGCTACAGCAGGTCCAGCATGAAGGGCAGCTTCATGTCCTGGCAAAATAAAAATCCCTGTACCAATAACTGCTCCAATTCCTAGGGCAACTAAGTCCCGTGCGTGAAGCGTTCTAACCAGCCGCGAATCTGCATGGAGATAGTTTTTTACTGGTACTTTTTTAAAAATATTTCTCATGATCTCATCTCTTTTCTCAAATTTTTTATTATTATACAAGAAAAAAGAGATATTTCATAATTTTTTCAGAAATTAATTATCTTTTTATGAGTGAACAAGTGGATAAATTAACCATAATAAAACAACAAAAATAAATGATAATAATAGTGGCAATCTCGTACTATCAATAAATGCAAAAATAATTAGAATAAAAAGATAAAAAACAATCGTCAGCAAACTAGTTAACGGAAATCCCGGCATTTTAAACGATATTTTCACATTATCTTTTGACCTGCGATATTTAAAGTGCGCCCACATAATTAATAGCCAAACAATAATAAAGTTAATTGTTGAAACTGTTGAAACAATCGTAAAAATAGCGGCCGGCATAATATAATTCAAGATTACGACGACAAACAAAAGTAAAGATGAGAACAATAAAGCGAGCGACTAGTTGAAAAAATATAACTGTCAGTAGCTGAAATAGCCGCAGTTAAAACAACGAAGTTAAGAATTCCCGCGGCGCCGACAACGCCAATTCCGCTAAATACCTGAACAAATGGACTAGAATTGGCTGTTACTTCATTTCATGGATAAATTGACATGATTGTAATCATTGTAACGTGACGACTTTTTAGGCCTCAATTTAATCGCGGCTTTTTCTCATCCATAATTCTGCCTCCTTTTAAGTATAAAAAAGCACTTCTAGCAAAACTAATCTTGCTAGAAGTGCTATCTAAATTAATTTAATTATGTGCTTAATTTTATGCACAATTACTTAAATGTCAATAATCTTCTTTAATATACTGTCCAAGAATTTAGTGGCCAATATCTTAATTTAACAACACCGACAATATCTTTACGTTTTATTGTGCCGATATAACGGCTATCTTTAGAAACGCTGCGGTGATCTCCCATTACGAAGTAAGTACCTTTGGGAACTCGATTTGTCTTTTGCATTTCTTTTAGCTGTGCTTTTGTATAAAACTGTTGGTAATTTTGGGTTGTTGCCAAACTTGAAATAGAGAAATTCTGTGTTTGCGAATAATGCGTACCGTTAAACCCATCTTCATGATCAACCATCTTAAAGCCTTTTTTAAGCCAAGGCTGTTTTAACTGTTTGCCGTTGATGTAAATTTTGTTGTTTTTGCTAACAAGCTTTTGTCCTGGCATCCCAATTACCCGCTTTATGTACATGGCACCTGGCTCATCGGGAGCTTTAACAATTACAACTTCACCCGTTTTGATTTTTGCATGACGAAGAGCGATTACTCGTTGACCATTTTCAAAATTTGGCTGCATTGAGATTCCGGAAACAGTATCATTACTAAATACAAAAGCAAAGAGCGCATAATAAATAGCCATTGCAATTGCAAAGATTACTACAATTTGGATACCATCTTTTAAACTAAATTTGTTATTATCCTTCATTACCCATTTTCCTTTTAAAATTTTGTCCGTTAATTATTATACACTAACTAAAAAAAGACATCCCTCTCATGGGGATGCCTCTATACAAAAAATTATTCTTTATTCAACTTAGCATGGCGCTGAGCCAAATCGATCATAATTTCATTAACACGCTTATCAGATAATTTATACACCAACATAAAAATAATAGTCAAAACAGCCATTGCAACAGGATATAAGAAAACTAAGCCTCTAATTCCAGCCCAAGCCATTCTTCCCGTAAGTGTAAAATTAAGAATTGTGAAATTGGCAATTAATAATAATCCTAATGGTACAGCTGACCATAAAATGAAAGGTCGAAATCTCCCTAGCGGTCCTATTTTAGATCGTTGATCGATTATTGTTCCAACACCGACGTCGGCAAACGCATTCCAAATTTTAGCTATTAAAAATACTAATCCTGCATAAGCTGCTGGTAAATGGGCAACATCTGTCATGTATTTAAGCAAAAATAATTGCCCCATATCAAACATGGCAGTGTTACCTAGATCTCTTAGAGCATAACCTAATTTTTCTTTAAAAGTTAATACTTTTAGAAATTTATCTTTTTGCCCCACAGTATTTACTATACTATCCAAAGTAACATCACCCCCTTCAAAATAAATAATTACAATATGAATTTAATTATATTAGCCATTATTTATAATTACTGTTCTATATATGTAAGTGCTTTTCAAGAAAGCGTATAAAAAAAGCCATCCGCAATTAAGCGAATAGCTTTCCTATCTCTATTTATCGATATTTTCTAAATTAGTCTTCTTTTTCATCTTCAGACTTTTCAGCTTTATCTTTAACTTCGCCATCAGCTACTTCAGCTGGCTTTACCAAGTCTAAGATTGACTTACCGTTCATGTACAAGTGCTTGTCATCAGCAGTAAATTCGATTTTCTTCGTGTCAGGCTCTTTCATAATTAATTTAGCAATTGGAGTTTCAAGGTCTTGTTCAACCACTCTTCTAAGTGGACGAGCACCGAACTTCTTGTCGTAACCTTTTTCAGCAATAACTTTCTTAGCTTCATCAGATACACTTACTTCAATACCCTTCTTAGAAAGAATGTGTTTCATCTTCTTAAGGTAGATGTCAATAATCTTACCCATGTCTTCTTCAGTTAATGAGTTGAATGGAACAATTGCGTCCAAACGGTTCAAGAATTCTGGTCTGAAGTAATTTTCAAGAGCAGAGATTAACTTATCTTGATCAACTTTACCATCCTTAAGTAAGTTGTCTGAGTAACCTGCGTTAGAAGTCATGATCAAAATAGTATCCTTGAAGGAAACTGTTCTGCCTTGAGCATCAGTTAAACGACCATCATCCATAATTTGAAGAAGTGCGTTAAAGACTTGTGGGTTAGCTTTTTCGATTTCGTCAAACAAAATCAAGCTGTATGGTTGGTGACGAACTTTTTCAGTCAATTGACCGCCTTCACCATAGCCTACATAACCTGGAGCAGAACCGATTAACTTGTTAACAGCCATTTCATCTTGGTATTCAGACATGTCCAAACGAATGAAGTGATCCTTATTACCAAAGAGATTTACAGCTAATTGCTTAGCAAGTTCAGTCTTACCTACACCTGTTGGTCCAGTAAGAAGGAATGAGCCAGTTGGTCTGTCATTGTCCTTAAATACTTGCTTACGAGCAATAGCATCAGTAATGACATCAATTGCCTTATCTTGGTCAATAACTACGCTCTTTAATTTCTTAGCCAAATCTAAATTCTTATTAGCTTCATCAGCGTGAAGTTCACTCATCGGGATATTTGTCTTTTGTTCAATAATCTTGTAAATATCCTTTTCAGTTACTACAGGTGTATCTGCAGTATCAGCGTTCTTCAAATCTTTCTTAAGCTTCTCGATTTGAGTCTTAATTTCACTGGCTTTATCGTAATCTTCTGCCTTAGCAGCTTCTTCTTTCTTAGCTTCTAATGCATGAATTCTAGTCTTAAGGCTAGCTTCGTCAGCTGGTTCGACTAACAATGACTTCTTAGCACCAGCTTCATCCATCAAATCGATAGCCTTATCTGGTAAGTAACGTCCTTGAATATATCTTTCGGATAATTCAACTGCAAGTTTTAAAGCATCATCATCGTATTTTACGTGGTGGAACTTTTCGTATTTCTTCTTAAGTCCTTCCAAAATCTTTACAGCTACGTCTGTACTTGGTTCTGGAACTTGAACTGGTTGGAATCTACGAGCAAGAGCTGGATCCTTTTCAATTCTTTGGTATTCACTAGTAGTAGTGGCACCAATTAACTTTAATTCACCACCTGCAAGAGCTGGCTTTAAGATGTTAGCAGCGTCACCATTATTAGTTTCTGAATCAGTTGAACCAGCACCAACAATGTTGTGTAATTCATCAATGAATAAAACAATGTTAGGGTTCTTCTTAGCTTGATCAATAACGCCCTTTAATTTTTCTTCAAAGCTACCACGAAGGCTTGAACCAGCAACCATATCATTAATATTAATTGAAATGATGTGCATGTCCTTCATTTTAGCTGGAACGTTACCTTCTGCAATTCTCTCAGCTAAGCCTTCAACAATAGAAGTCTTACCAACACCGGCAGGACCGATTAATACAGGATTGTTCTTCTTACGTCTTGATAAAATTTCAATAACTTCATCAATTTGTTTGTCACGACCAATCACTGGATCGTATTTATTGTTTTTAGCTTGTTCAACTAAATCTACACCAATTGATTTTTCTTTCTTTTGGGTTGGAACTTGTTGAATAGTTTGTGGATTTGCGCTCATATTGCTACTGTAGTATGAGCCATTTGGAGTTTTATTAAAATCATCATTAAAGAATGAGCTGTTTAATTCGTTAAATAATTTGTCAAAATCGTTATTAAAGTATGCCATTATGCAACACTCCCTTAATTCTATTTATGACTATTAGCACTCTCATTAATTGAGTGCTAACTCATTACATTTATTAGTATAGCAGGTTATCCACAGATTGCAAGAAAAGCATCAAAAGTTTTCCACAGTTTTCTTTAAATTTGTGATTTTAGTTAAATTTATCCTTTTTATTATTGATATATAGCCATTATTATTAGTTCACAAATTCTAAAGAATTTCTTAAGAAAGCACTTTTATTTTTGCTTTTTTCTGTTTTGGTATTTAGTTTTCCACAGAAAGATCGAACTATAGCTTCGTCTGCTCCCCGCGTTATTACACGAATCGCACACAAAAAGCATGGATAGCGCTTCCATGCTTTTTATTACTCATCTTTTTTCACTTTTTCTGTTTTACTTTTCTTCTGCTGATTTCGCTTTTTCAGTGGTCCTTCTTGCTGATTCTTATTTAGCAAATATTGTTTAATTATTTCCACAACTTGTTTATTTTGCGGTAAATCCGAGTGGTTAGCTTCCATACCCGTGATCGTCATTTCCGTAAAACTCTTTACTTGCTTTTGAAAGACATATTTCGCAGCGTGAACACTCGATTCCGGCACAATTCCATCCGAATCATAATTTTCACCACCTAATAACGAATAAACGATTAATTTTTTCGGCAAGCGGCTACGATACTTAATAAATTCATTAAGCATTTGCGTCCGGCGATTGATATTATTTTCACTAAAGTTAAATGGTGAAGCCAGAGTCATTAACTTCTTGATTTTTATTTCATCCTTATACTCTGAATAATAATGTTCTAGCCAATAGGTCCATACAAGACCCCCATTAGAGTGCCCAAAGGCTTTAAAATTATTAAACTTATAAGTTTGCGAAATTTGATAAAAAGCTTCATCCAGCCAATTAGCCTGCTTTTTAATATTAGAATAGCCATCATGATTATTTTGAAAACCAATCACGATGATTGGCTCAGTATCACCACGAGAAATAGACCCAGATAGATGGAGCTTATCATCAGTACCAACATTAACTTTAAGTAAACTATGGGGATGAGGATTATTTTTATTTAAAATATCGACTAAAGGATCAAACCGATTAACAGTAGCACTTGATCCTGGAATCATGATTAGCGGAGAAATAATTGACTTTCGCCGCATAGCACGATCATGATTTGTCTTTTTCATCCAAGAAAAGGCAGGAATTGATAAGGATAAAATTACGAGGAAAATAATCAACAACCACTTCAAATTACGGCGATTAAACTTTAGCTTCATCGTATTCTTTCAACTCCTTGTTAATCCGTTGGCCAATTTTAATAAATGGAATCAAGATCAAAATATCCAAAATAAACAATAAGATAGTAAAAATAAAACTAATCCAACTGCCATTAGTTCCAAAAAATGGAATTAAAATTCCTGGTGTCCCATCTAACACGGGATAAACGCACGGTCTAATCAGCTGTGTCGAAATTGCCCCTGCTGCAATCAATTCATTAATTGCAGGAATAATTAGAATTGGCAATAAGTATAGCGGATTTAAAATCATTGGAATCCCAACCGCCAAACCATTTTTTGCTCCAAATGCGGTCGGTAATAAGTTAACCTTTGAAATTGCTTCTATTTGCTTATCATTTGTATACAACAGTAAAACAACTACCAGAGACAAGAAAATCACAGCGTTACCCATTAATCCATATCCCTGCACTAATGAACTACCCAAATATTTATACGGCACATCGGCACTATTACCGTGTGTAAGAGCATAATTTAGATTAACAATCGCAGCACCAGTATTATTAGTATGAGTTAAGGTTTGGAGCGGAAAACCTAACCCGCACCACCATGAAAGCATTGCTAACATTGTTAAAGAAATAATTACGCCAATATTATTAGAACTTCGCAATTGTGTAACTAAAGTTCGCGTATATTCTGAATCAAGCAATCTAATCTTGAAATAATAAAGAACCAATCCCAATAAAAAGCCTAAGAAAATAGCGACCAAAGTTGGAAAAAGCGAATTCCACGCTCTCGTTTGAATTTGGATTACGTGCTCTTGTTTTTCATGCACGTATTGTTTACCTAGCCAGTGAAAAACTTGACCTACTAGATAACCGATAGTAAGAGCAAGTAAAACTCCATTAATGCTTAGTACTCTGGAATATAGTACAATTTGACTATTATTATTAGCACCATTTCCAGATAAATAAGAGCAAAAAGTAATTACCAAAACGGCTGTAAGTCCAGCCATCGTCGCATCTTTGTTATAAAGTCTTGCAGTGTACAATGCCGCAAAATAAGCTGCATATAAACCAAACATCCCAAAAGTAACTTTAATCATCCCTGATGATAAAGCATTGCCCAAATTCCAAATCTGATCAGGCATTGTAAGATCAAAATTTAACAAATTATAGATAAGACTATTTGGTGAAAAAATACAGTCACGTAAAATTTCAAAATAGATACCAATTGTGGCAACTGGCATTAAAATGACGAAAGTTCTTTGAACGACTCTAAAAAATGAACGTCGTCTAAGCCAAAATAGACCTTGGGTAATTGCATTCAGCATTTTTTACTTAGCTCCTAAATTTAGTTATAGCCATTATACAATTATGCATTAACAATAAAAATTAAAAATTGGCTATTATTTTACTCAAACTATCCTTTTAGTTGAACATGATATAATTAGATAAATAAGAAAAGGTGAAATAAATGGTTAAGAAAAAGTTTGAATTAGAAGAAAATGTTGCTAAATTAGCAGAAAAATACATCGATACAACTGAAATCGATTGGAATGAATTAGTCAATAAAGCGATAAAATACTATATTTCTAAAAAATTAGGTACTAGCGAAGTTAAAGCCATGCTTAAAGAAAATGATGATGAATCTGCTAAATACCTTGATGAATATATCCAAAACAACATTGATAGTCACTGGAACATTTAAAAAAACTGGGAAAAATCCCATTTTTTTATTTTTCATCTTCACTTTTATAATCTGAATTATGCTTCTGAAGTTTCTTATTAAGATAAGCTCCACCCGCAAATAAAATGAACAAGAAGATTACAACTCTAATACTTTCAAAAATTATTCTCTTATTATCAAGGGGTAACCACAGATTATTATTATCAAAAATAATAAAACTGATAAAGAAAAGACCGGCAGCTTCACCTGATCTACTTTTAGCCATGCCCCAAATTCCAGCAATAAAAACAATGACGATAAAGATTCCATAAATAACTGTTTTTAGTGGTGAACTATCTGGTAATTCTAGTGCATACCATAAGATTAAAAATGCGATAATCGGGATGATTGAAATGAGTGTTGATTTTTGAAGTGACATTTTTCTATCCCCTTTTATCCTTCCAAATTCTTTAAATATATTATGGACTTTCTTAATTGAGATTCAAAATTGAATTACCTAAAAAAGTATAAATAGAGTACACAAAAATCGTTTGGAAATATTTTTCCAAACGATTTTTACTAATTATTCCAATCATTCATTCTTTTTTGCGCGGCTTCATAATTATCACTCTGCCGGTACGGACTATATTTAATATCTGTGATCAAAACTTCCTTATCACTGTTTTCACAAATAATTGTCAGATTCAAATCTTTATTTTCTAACCTGTTAGTTAAACTTTTTCCCTGTTTTAACTGATCTAATCCCTGATCCACAAAAGTTTGCTGTGAGCCGGTTAAACCCTCATATTTCTCTTTTGCTAATTTAGTAAAACTAAGTTTTTTCATTTTTCAGTCCACTTATCTTTTTCACTAACTGGATGATTACGATGGCTGCGCTCACCCCGTACTTGAGAATCAGGTATATTCTTTTTATTTTGCTTATTTTTATCACCATACATAAAATACCACCTTCCTATATCTTCAAATTATATAGAGAGGTGGTATTATTAGATATTTTATTGCTTATTAAGCGTGATTCTTTAAGCTTCTTTAAGAAATTTATTTTTAGAGCATCAAAAAAAGCCTAATTCCACCAACATTGGAACTAGGCTCACACAGTGTGCACCACCACTTCTGACCACATATAGAAGATAACATTTTCGCTACCGGAGAAAATGATTACTTTCTTTAGTGGCGGTACAAGAAAAGTTTAGCATTCAAGGCGCTAAAAAACAACACTTCACACTTAGTAATTAGAAAAATAATTTATTCAAGTGTTAATAATAATGACATGATACCTGAAATTTGACTCTTAAGTGAGTTAAAACGATCATGGTTTGTTCTATTAGATTGAATAATGATCATATACTTAGCATCATTTGTTGTCCGTAAGAAGGTGAAATAACCCTCTCCAGCACCATTTGCTTTTTTAAATTGGTGAGTATTATACAAACCACCATTATAGTATGATGGAGCTTTACCCGTGAACAAGATTGACCTGCTCTTTTGGGTTAACAAATTACCTGCTAAAATTGCATGCAGCGTTTTTGCCAAATCACCATCAGACATTACGATTGAACCTGCACCTAGTTCATCACGAGCATCTTTAACGGCTCTTTCATGCTTGACCCGCTTATAACGGCCATCGCGATAACGATAACTAGGTACCCAACCACTAGCCTTTAATTGTGGAATATTGGCCCATAAGAATTCAGTATGCTTTAATTTCAAAGGCTTGATGTAGGTAGCTCTAAACATTTCTTCGTAACTCTTATTTTCTATTTTGGATAAAATTCCGCATAAATAAACATAATTTACAGAAGTATAATGCCATTTACCGAGCATCTTAGGATTAAAAACAGTTTTTTCAACATCACTCTTGAAATTATCTTCATCAGAAATATAGACGTCTGTTCCTAATTTTTCACCTTTTCGCAAATCTAAGCCGGAGGTCATATTTAATAAATTAGCAACCGTTACTTGATCTGCTCCCGCAACTTCTGGATAAAACTCGCTCAATTTTGTAGATAATTTAAGCTTATGATTCTGGACTGCACGCATCACCATTGTCGCAGTCATTGATTTTTGCACAGAATTAATCAAATAACTAGTGTCAGGCTTATTGGCTGTAGCATATTTCAGCCACGGGCGACTATTCTTGACAACAAGAACTGACCCTTTTAGACCTAATTGGTCAATAGCGTGGCGCACTATTAGTCTTTTAAATTATCTTTATTAGCTAAATTCAGACTTTTTACCTTAGTTATATTCTGCCATTCTTTTGAGTAATAGTAATTACTCATTTGGTATTCACAACGCTTATTTGGTAATTTCATAAACTTTTGCACAGCATTATCAACATCAATCCAGCCGCGCCAACCGATGTGAATGGTATCTGTCATATAGTACTTTTTAGCACCATTCTTGGATAAATCCACAATATTGGTAAAGCCTTGCTTTGTTAATTGGTTTTCCATCTTAGCGACAGACTTTTGGTACATTTTTTCTGATAAACCAGTGTACTTAGCCCACTTAGAGTTTACAGGCGGAATAATAAACAAAACGTTGGTATGTTGACTGGCAAATTGATTCAACATCAATTCAAAGTCAGCATATTCTGGAGACTTAACGTAATTAAAATGACGTTGACTACCCTTTAATTTTTTAAGAACTTTCTTTGGTAAACGAGTCCGGTAAAAAGTATTATCAATTCCCAAATTATTAGAATTGGTATGAATTGCCGCTTGCTCATCAGCAACTTTTTTAAGAGCTGCTTCAGAATATTTATCTGGCAAAAGCTTTTCACGACGATGAATACGATCAACCCGATCACGTAATTGGAAAGAACTAAAGAAGTTATCTTCATTAGCTAACATTCTCTGACGATTTTGTAATAAGAAGCGATCCCAATCAGATAGCTTTTGTCCTTTTGCGACCTTTTTGAGGCAAGACTTAATTAATCCGCTTTTAACAGTCGGCATTGAGGCAATCCGGGCTGCTGCATAACGATCAGTTTCATTATTCTTAGCTTTTAACAAAAACATTGCTGTTTGAAGAGGTGAATAATATTGATCAAAAGCTGCAGGATTTTGTCCACGCTTAGTAAACCATTGCGGTGAAATAATCACAACGGCTTTTTTATCTCTAAGTTGCTTACTTGTACCTTGCATCCCTACAAATTGAGCCAAACTTTGACTACCAGGACCACCAAGTAAGAAAGGACGATAATTTCGATGATACTTTTCTGCTAGTACACTTGGGTGAAGCGGATCTAAACGTGATAATTCACTTGAACCATAAAAAGGTACATAACCATCTTCATAAGCTTCTTGCTTCATTTTAATGCCTTTGAAGACAGTTTGAGTTTGTGAATTAGCTGCTTCATATATAGAACTCTTAGAAAAAGTTCTTTCCCATGGTAATAAGAAAACTACCACCAGCAGAATAATGGCACAAATAACTGGGCCAAAAATCTGCCAAAGACGGCGTTTATTACTCATTTTCTAAGCTTTCCACCTTTGCAACGATCTTAGCTGGTGTATCCCAGTCTTCACGGTTAAATTCTGAAACTGGTACATCAATACTGAATTTTTCTTGCAAGCTCAAAAGCATTTGAACACTAGCCATTGAATCAAGAAGACCATTGTCAAATATGTTTTCATCCATTTGATCTGATAAATCTTCACCAGTTAAATCGTTTAAAATGTCTAATACGCCTTGTTTAGTGTCCATAATTAATACCTCTATTCAACACAAATACTTAATTAATATCATTCCATATT
>JAHLFT010000121.1 GCA_018883635.1 Candidatus Lactobacillus pullistercoris | reverse complement strand
AGTTTGCCAATTGAAGAATGCCTTTGGCGTTACTGTAGTAAAGTCTTTAACTACGTCCTTACCAGCAGCATCTGAACTAAAGACTAGGTCAGTTGCATCAGCACTTACAGGAACTTGATATTGACCATCTTTAACTTGAACTAATTTTCCATTCAAGTAGAAGTCCTTATTTGCGCCACCAACTAAAGTATAAGTATTGTTTTCCTTGTTATAGTCGGCAGAATGCTTATCAAAGGCTAAACCATCTGAAGCGTTCCAAACGCTAACTGCTTCTTTTTCTGGATCATTATTCAAAACATCTACAGTTGCAGAACTGCTATTGTCTGCAACATCGCTTAAAACAACAGTTACTTTGTTCTTACCATTAGCAAGAGCTGCCTGAACATCATTACGTAAGGTAAATTCGAAATGTCCTTTGGTTTTATCTTGATTATCAAATTTCGAATTGCCATCGTTCAATTTATAGCCAAATACTTGATCATTGACCTTAACAGTTGCATATGAGTAATCAGTAAAGCCAGCACCTGTATCTTGATAATTACCAGTTAAAGTATGGTTTGAAGCGTCATAGTTAACATTTGAAAGAGTTGGAGCAGTTGTATCAACAATTACTGGGAAATCAGCGGTTTGAACTTGATTTGGTCCTTCATTCCAAAGTGTAGCAACCATCCGGTATGTATAATTACCATCTTTAGCTACTTCCATTTGACCAGTGTGAGAATTATAAACTTTGCCATCCCATTCAAGTGCATCAGGATTATCACGCATTGAAACTGATAAACTGGTGTCTTTAGTTACACCATTTTCATCATAGGACTTATCAACCCCCTGAACATCAGCAACAACTCGAACAACATTACCATTTGCATCAAGAACTTCAACTTTGAGATCCTTAACATTTTGCTTTAAGTAAGTATACGGCTTTAAGACATCGCTCTTGCCATTATTATTTGGTGAAAAAGCAACTTTTCCACTTTCATATAATTTCGCAACTTCTTGCCAATTATAATTGCCATCTACATTTACGAGTTGCTTTAATGAATCTTCATCAGCAATACCACGCGGATAATTTTGTTCATTGACTAAGCGGTTACCTTGAACGTCTGGCTTATCTTCATTAGCATTCTTATCAAAGACATTCTCACTAGTTAAATCACCATAATAAGCCAAATATGGTACTGAAACAGTTGAAGCATCGTTTTTATTAGTAAAACGTAAAAATCCTTCTACAACTTGATTCTTGCTTAGCCCATTAAGATCAAGTGAATAATTAACCTTTTTTACTTCCTTAGGAGCTAACGTAAAAGTATTATTACCATAAACATGTGCACCAGCTAATTGAACATCATGGAAAACTCCTGTTTGTGCATCTCTTTTCTCAGTGTAACCACCACCAAGATCACTGAAGTCGTATGTTTGTTCACGATCAGTTAAGTTATGGAAGGACAAAGTAAACTGCGTCTTTTCACCAACTTGACGAAGAGACACAGAAGCAGTGCCATCAGCAGCTGTTACATAAACAGGGTTAGCAGTAGCTGCACCAACGTCTACTTGACCCGCACCCTGTCTTCTTGGAGAAACTGGTGTAGTAAAGCCTTTTTGTGTTTGTGGTTTAGCACTATTCATCAATAAAGCTTTTGCAGCTTCAACTAATTGTGCACCTTTTAATTCAGGATTAGTTTGTTTTAATCTTTGCAAAACAAGCGCAGCACTTGCAGCTGCAAAAGGACCGGCCATTGAAGTACCGCTCATTGTTTGATATTGATTATGGTTAACAGTTGAAACAACTTTATAACCAGGGGCTGATAAATCTGGCTTTAAACTAAAGTCTTGTACTGGACCCCAAGATGAGAAGTAAGCCATATCACTGTCTTTACCAGTTGCAGAAGTTTCGGCTGCAACTGTTAAAGCATTTTTAGCAGCACCGGGATTGGCTACAGTACTTGAGTTAAGAGGTTCATAGTTCCCGGCAGCACTACCTGATTGATAATTTTTATCTTTTACATTACTTGGATTATCAACAGAAGCTGAGTTACCGTTATTAGATGCTGAGATAGAAACGAATACACCATGATCAATTGCATATTGAACAGCTTTTTGCTCAATATTGGTTAATTGCTGATCTGCAACCCCTTGACCTAAGGACATTTGAATTACATCTGCCCCTAAATTAGTAGCGTCATAGATTGCCCGTGCGACATCATCAGTTTTTTCATCAGAGAATTGACCAAAAACTCTCAATTGCATCAATTGTGCTTCTGGAGCAACACCGACTACATATTCTTTATTACCATCGGGTTTTCCATCCGCTGCGATAATTCCAGAAACGTGTTGTCCGTGAGGTGAATCATTTGAATTAGAATCATCTGAAGTGATGTAATTATTATCACGATCAGCATAATTGTAAACGTATGGGAACTTTTCATTCACATATTTTCCGTATCCTAATTTGTCTAGTTTCTTTTGCATATCTTCTTTTGACAATTTAGGATCTTCCGGCATTGTTTGAAAATCTTTATGGGTTGGATCAGCTCCAGAGTCAATTACTGCAACAACAGTACCTTGTCCGCGGTAACCTTGATCCCAAGCTGATTGTACATTTCCTTTGACATGATCAGCTTGATTAGCTGGTGGAGTCACCTTGTTTTGCTTTTCTGTCGCATTTTGATCAGCTGATGCATTTTGTTGAACTTGATTATCTTGCTTATTTTCGGTTTGTGCAGTTTGATTATTATTCTGCACATTATCTGCTGTTTTAGTCTCTGTTTGTTTTTGATTGTTATCTACCACTTGTACATTAACGCCATTAGCTGTGTTATCAGTCGTTGCTGCACTAGCAGTATTTTGACTCAAAAGAACAGAAGAACCTGAAGCAAGAGCAATAATCGCTGCGGCCACCCATTTATTACGCATGCTTTGCATTGCCTTTGATCTTCTTTGTGCTTCTACTCTGTTTAAATTTTCTTTTGTCTTAAAAACAAATGAAAACTTATTATTATCCGGCTCGGAAAAATTGCTCATACTTAGTACATCTCCTAACTTTTTATTAAACCTAAGTAATTTATAAAATTTCATTTAATTGAAATTTTAAATAATATTATCATTTTATTTTTAATTTAACAATATATTTTTAATTATTTTTTATAAAAAAATAATCGATGCAATTAAGCACCGATTTTCTTAATATCCTTAAACTAATTTAACGTCCATTAAAACTTCTTTTTGCAGTGTTTGATAAACAGTGGATACACGCAAAGTGTGTTGTAAAAATTTATCTTTTTCTTCCTCTGACATCGAACTATCAAAAGAAATTCTAATTTTCATACTCGCAACATCTGACATTCCATGTGTAAATTTTTCTGTAATTACTATATTTTTAACTGCGAAATTTTTAACATCTAGATGATGAACTTTTGCAATCATCCCTGCAGAGATAGAAATACAAGAATTCACCGCACCTGCTAAATATTCTACTGGTGTCGGGCCACCACTCTTATCCGCAATATCAGCAATGAAATAATTGTCACGGGCTTTATTTTTAATCTGCCATTCATTACTGGTTAAGTTTGAATCTACTTGATATTTTCCCATTTTTTCTTGCTCCTTAATGAATATTTTAATACTCACATATACTCATATTATTACATAAAGGGAATAATTATAATAAAATACAAACCACTTAACTCATCTTTTCGTAAAAATGAAACCTATGAAAATATTGACAGTTGCTTAATAGATGTAGAAAATAAGAATCGTATTAACTTTGAAAAAAGCAGCAAATTTCTTTAATATCAAGTTGAAACATAAGGGAGAAAACTCATGAAAGTTTTAGTAATCGGTGGTGCGGGTTATATTGGTTCCCACGCCGTTAAAGAATTAGTAAAAGAGGGCAACGATGTCGTTGTCTTAGATAGTTTATACACCGGCCACAGAAAAGCTGTTGACCCTAAGGCAAAGTTTTATCAAGGCGACATCGAAGATACATTCCAAGTATCTAAAATTTTACGTGATGAAAAAATCGATGCAGTGATGCACTTTGCAGCATATTCACTTGTTCCTGAATCTGTAAAGAAGCCACTTAAGTATTATGATAATAACGTTACAGGGATGATTTCTTTACTTAAGGCAATGAATGATGCTGGCACTAAGTACTTGATTTTCTCAAGCTCAGCAGCCACTTATGGCATTCCAAAGAAATTACCAATTACTGAAGAAACTCCGCTTAATCCTATCAACCCATACGGGGAAACTAAGATGATGATGGAAAAGATTATGGCTTGGGCAGATAAAGCTGATGGCATTAAATACACTGCTCTTCGTTACTTTAACGTTGCTGGTGCTTCAGGTGATGGAACAATTGGTGAAGATCATGCTCCAGAAACACACCTGATTCCAAATATTTTAAAGAGTGCTCTTTCTGGTGATGGTAAGTTTACTATTTTCGGTGACGATTACAACACCAAAGATGGTACAAACGTCCGTGACTACGTTCAAGTTGAAGATTTGATTGAAGCCCACATTTTAGCTTTGAAGCACCTGATGGAAACTAATAAGTCAGATGTCTTTAACTTAGGTACTGCACATGGTTACTCCAACTTAGAAATCTTGGAAAGTGCTAAGAAAGTAACTGGAATTGACATTCCTTACACTATGGGTCCACGTCGTGGTGGTGATCCAGACAGTTTAGTTGCTGATTCAACAAAAGCAAGAACCATTTTGGGTTGGAAGCCTAAGCATGAAAATGTTGATGACGTTATCGCAACTGCTTGGAATTGGCACAAGGGGCACCCAAAGGGCTACGAAGACAAGTAAAAAGATGATGATTTATTTACATTAACCTAACAAACTAATCTCTAAAAAAAGAAGCTGAGAAT
>JAHLFT010000120.1 GCA_018883635.1 Candidatus Lactobacillus pullistercoris | reverse complement strand
TGGTGGGAGACTGCCTGCGAGGGTAGGTAGCTGCCGTGCTCTTTTTTTAATATTCCGGCTTAGCTCAGTTGGTAGAGCGCTTGACTGTTAATCAAGATGTCGTCAGTTCGAGTCTGACAGCCGGAGCTAATGGAGTCTTGTCCGAGTGGCTTAAGGAGCATGATTGGAAATCATGTATACGGGTTTAATCCTGTATCGAGGGTTCAAATCCCTCAGACTCCGTTGGATTTAAATCCAAACCCCAGATGGAGGATTAGCTCAGCTGGGAGAGCATCTGCCTTACAAGCAGGAGGTCACAGGTTCGAGCCCTGTATCCTCCATAGTAGATTTATCTACTATCAAAATTAATTTAAAAAAAGTAAAATTTGTACTTGCATTTAAATTAATTTTCGGTATACTAATTATTGTTCTTGTTTAAAGACATCATGACCCGTTGGTCAAGTGGTTAAGACACGGCCCTTTCACGGCCGTAACATGGGTTCAAATCCCGTACGGGTCACTATGGAGGATTAGCTCAGCTGGGAGAGCATCTGCCTTACAAGCAGGAGGTCACAGGTTCGAGCCCTGTATCCTCCATCGTTCTAAGACTGCCGTTCTCGGCAGTCTTTTTTTGTACGGAACGAATAATTATCAAATCGGTTAAGGTCCTGATAGGATTCATTTTATGAAGATGCCTTGTAACCGAATAGCTATATGTCTATATAGGGGGACTATTATGGAAAAACATTTATTTACTTCAGAATCAGTATCTGAAGGACATCCGGATAAAGTTGCTGATCAAATTTCAGATGCAATTTTGGATGCATTGCTTGCGAAAGATCCAAATTCTCATGTAGCATGTGAGACAATCGTTACAACAGGCATGGTATATGTATTTGGTGAAATTACTACAAATGCATATGTTGATATTCAAAAAGTTGTAAGAAAAACTGTTTTGAAAATTGGTTACGATCGTCCGGAATTAGGATTTGATGGTAATAATTGTGCTGTATTAGTGGATATAGATGAACAATCACCAGATATTGCTGGTGGTGTTGATGAATCACTTGAAATGAGAGAAAATTCATCAGATAAAGATAAGCTCGATCAAATTGGTGCTGGGGATCAGGGATTAATGTTTGGTTTTGCAATTAAAGAAACTCCTGAATTAATGCCATTGCCAATATCCCTTGCTCATCGACTAATGAGAAGAGTAGCTAAATTAAGAAAAGATAATACTCTTGAATGGCTTCGTCCAGATGCTAAAGCTCAAGTCACAGTTGAATATGATGAAAACAATAAACCTAAACGCGTAGATACAGTCGTAATTTCAACACAAACTGATGCAGAAGTTTCTAATGATGAAATTCGTCGTGCAATGATAGATCTTGTTATCAAAGAAGTTATTCCAGAAAAATATTTGGACGAAAAAACTAAATATTTAATTAATCCTTCTGGTCGCTTTGTAATTGGTGGTCCAAAAGGTGATTCAGGTTTAACTGGTCGAAAAATTATTGTTGATACATACGGCGGTTATGCTCGTCACGGCGGTGGTGCTTTTTCAGGTAAGGATGCTACTAAAGTTGATCGTTCTGCTAGTTATGCAGCACGTTATGTTGCAAAGAATATCGTAGCAGCTGGGTTGGCTTATCGCTGTGAAGTTCAATTGGCATATGCTATTGGTGTAGCACATCCTGTTTCGGTTATGATTGATACAGCTGGCACTGGCAAAGTCGATGACGAATTATTAACAAAGGCTGTAAGAGAAGTATTTGATTTGAGACCGGCTGGTATCATTGAAATGTTAAATTTACGTAGACCAATATATGAACAAACAGCCGCTTACGGTCACTTTGGTAGAACGGATATCGATTTACCATGGGAAAGAACAGATAAAACAGATGATTTATTAGAGTTTTTGAAATCTCATAAGTAATTAGTAAAGAGGGAGTAAGAATGAAAAAAACAAACGTGTCAGTTATCACGCTTGCGATTTTTATGACAACTTTTATGGCTGGAATTGAAGGAACAATTGTTTCAACTGCTATGCCAACCATTGTTTCGGACCTTAATGGACTAGAAATTATGAATTGGGTTGTCTCAATCTTCTTATTAATGACTGCAGTTTCAACACCTCTATACGGAAAACTGGCAGATAGCATTGGGCGTAAGCCAGTTTTTTTATTCGGAATTGCTATTTTTGTAATTGGGTCGTCTTTATGTGGTTTATCACAGAATATGGTTGAACTGATTATTTTTAGAGTCATTCAGGGCTTAGGGTCTGGAGCAATTCAACCTGTAGCAATTACAATTATTGCCGATTTATATAAGCTTGAAAAAAGGGCAAAGATGTTGGGCCTGAATTCGGGTTTTTGGGGTGTAGCATCCGTAATCGCACCACTTCTAGGTGGTTTTATTGTCCAGCATTTATCTTGGCACTGGGTATTCTATATTAATGTCCCTATCGGTATAATTGCATTTTTATTAGTTGTATTTTATTTATGTGAACCTGAACATCATAATAAATCTAGGTTAGATTTAAGTGGTACTTGTTGGTTAATAGTATTTTTATTGTCCTTAATGATTTTCTTGCAAGAATTGGGCTCAAATTTAAATCCATTAATCATGGTTGCATTATTCATTCTAATTATTTGCTCTATTTTCTTCTTCTTTAAAGTTGAAAAAAAAGCTACAGATCCGATTATGCCGCTTAGTATGTTAAAAAATAAGGAATTTACGATTATAAATCTAATTACTTTGTTAATTTCAGGTGTTGTAATCGGTTTTGAATTTTATATTCCGACATGGATGCAAGGAATTAATGGAACTAATGCGTCATTAGCAGGTTTTGCAGTTACGCCTAGTTCATTAATGTGGATTGTAGGGTCATTTTTAATTGGTTGGATGCTGGCGAAATGGGGTATAAAAGTAACGTATGATTATATGCTATTTTTATTAATTTTGACAGATATTGTATTATTAATTGTCCCGATTTATACTCCGTTTTGGGTATTTTGCATTGTAGCTGGATTTAATGGAATAGCTTTTGGTGCTATTACTACAGCATCTCAGGTACGTTCACAAGTTTTAGTGGGCAAAGATGAGATTGGTGTCGCCACTAGTTTTAATACGTTAATGAAGTATTTAGGTCAAACTATGATGGTTTCTATTTATGGAATCACATTTAATACAATTATTTCCCGGGAATTAATTAAACATCCAAATCTTTCACAGAGTATGATGAATAAAATTGTTTCATCAGAAAAAGCTTTGACTTTACCACAGCAATTGGTGCCACAACTGCGTAATGTATTATTTAGTGGCTTAAGAAGAGTTTACGTTGTTTCTTTAATAGTCATTATTCTTTCTTTAGTTATGAACCAATTTTATAAAAATAAAAAAATTAAATAATAAAAAAGGGGATTGAAACTGCAGATACACAATTTCAATTCCCTTTTATTGTAAGTTATGCTCTTTGTTAAATATTTCTGTTTCAATATAGAAATGATATAAAAATGAGTAACCAATGAGCACAAAGGTAATGCCTTCTAGCCATCCACCCACAACGTCAGAAGGGTAATGAACGTGTAGAAAGATTCTAGTATAACCTATTAGTAAAGGAAATAAGACCCAAATTGTTATTAGAATTGTTTTCCAAGCTTTGCTTTTCACTAATAAGATAGTTAATACTATTAATATTCCAAAAAGAGCAGCACTGCCCACTGAGTGTCCAGATGGAAAACTGTAGCCATCAGCATAAACTAAGTGGTGGACGCTAGGGCGAGCACGTTGAACAACATGCTTTAAAATCCAGTTAAAACCATTAGCACATATCATTACTCCAGCTGTGAACCAAGCGTAAGTAAATTGTTTAAATAAAAGCAGAACTAAAAATAAAATAATGGTTTCGATAACGACTGTGCTCGTATTACCTAAATTTGTAAAAGTTTTAGCAAATGCAATATTTGCGGGATTTCTATTACAAATAATACTAATTACTGTTTGATCAAATTTTTGAATAAAAGTTGAATTTACGGAAACTAGTAATACCCAAATAACATAAATTATTGTAAAAAGTGATGCCGGAACTAAAGCATCTTTTGGTGGATTTTTAGTATTTATCAAAAGATATTCTCCCCTTGTCTTGTATTTTTTAGCATTTGTGGTAAATTATAATCATTATCGATTAGAAAATAAAGGTCAGGAAGTAGTAGCAAAGAAAATTTTTCAGAGAGAGACTGGTTGCTGAAAAGTCTTAAATTTAATTGTGAACTCATCCTGCATTAACAAATCTATCGTTTTGCCATCCGCGTTAAGGAGCAATTAAGGGTCACATATTAGATGTGGAACTTAGGTGGTACCGCGATTATTTCGTCCTATGATTATTTAGAATCATAGGACTTTTTTATTAGGAAAGGAAAGAATATGTACAATCACAAAGTCGTTGAAAAGAAATGGCAAGATTATTGGGCAAAGCATGATACTTTTAAGACAGGAACAGATCCAAAAAAGAAAAATTATTATGCTCTTGATATGTTCCCATTTCCTTCAGGCAAGGGTTTACACGTCGGTCACCCTGAAGGTTATACTGCCACTGATATTGTTTCGCGAATGAAGCGAGCTCAAGGCTATAATGTGCTTCACCCAATGGGTTGGGATGCTTTCGGTCTGCCAACAGAACAATATGCATTGAAGACTGGTGAAGATCCAGCTAAAGTTACCAAGGAAAATATTGCTAATTTCAAGAAGCAATTAAACAAGTTAGGTTTCTCATATGATTGGGATCGGGAAATTACGACTAGTGACCCTAACTACTACAAGTGGACGCAATGGGTTTTTGAACAAATGTATAAGAAAGGTTTAGCTTATGAAGCTGAAGTTCCTGTTAACTGGTCACCAGATTTAGGTACTGTAGTTGCTAACGAAGAAGTAATTGATGGTAAGACTGAGCGTGGTGGCTATCCAGTATATCGCCGTAATATGAAGCAATGGATGCTTAAGATGACGGCTTATGCTGATAGACTTCTTGAAGATTTAGACGACTTAGATTGGCCAGAACCAGTTAAAGAAATGCAACGTAACTGGATTGGACGTTCAGAAGGTGCTCAAGTCACTTTTAAGGTAGTTGATAGCGATAAAACTTTTGACGTCTTTACTACTCGTCCAGATACTTTATTTGGCGTTAGTTACACGGTGCTTGCTCCAGAAAGTAAATTAGTTCAAGAAATTACCACTCCAGAACAAAAAGCAGCAGTTGATGCTTACATTAAAAAGATTGAATCTAAGTCAGATTTGGAAAGAACCGATTTAAACAAGGATAAAACTGGTGTCTTCACTGGTGCTTATGCAATTAACCCTGTCAATGGTAAGAAAGTTCCAATTTGGATTTCAGATTATGTCTTAGCAAGTTACGGTACAGGTGCCGTTATGGCGGTTCCTGCTCATGATGATCGTGATTATGCTTTTGCTACTAAGTTTGATTTACCAATTAATCGTGTAATTGAAGGCGGAGATCTTGAAAAAGCAGCCTTCACTGGTGACGGTAAGCATATTAATTCTGAATTCTTAGATGGCTTAAACAATGAAGAAGCTAAGAAGCGCATGATTGAATGGCTAGAAGATCATAATTGCGGTAAGAAGAAGGTTAACTACAAGTTACGTGACTGGGACTTCAGTCGTCAACGTTACTGGGGTGAACCAATTCCAGTTATTCACTGGGAAGATGGTACTACTTCACTTGTTCCAGAAAATGAGTTGCCATTACGCTTACCACACGCAACTAATATTAAGCCTTCTGGTACACCAGAATCTCCACTTGCTAACTTAACCGACTGGGTAAACGTAGTTGATGAAAATGGTCGTAAAGGTAAGCGGGAGACTAACACTATGCCTAACTGGGCCGGTTCAAGTTGGTACTACTTGCGTTATGTTGATCCACATAACGATAAGGAATTAGCTGACTATGATTTATTGAAGCAATGGCTGCCAGTTGATCTTTATATCGGTGGGGCAGAACACGCCGTTCGTCACCTTCTTTATGCAAGATTCTGGCACAAGGTACTTTACGACTTAGGCGTTGTACCAACCAAGGAACCATTCCAACGTTTGTACAACCAAGGTCTGATCTTGAAGAACCACGAAAAGATGTCCAAGTCAAAGGGGAACGTAGTAAACCCAGATGAAGTGATCGATGAATATGGTGCCGATTCACTTAGAATGTATGAAATGTTTATGGGTCCACTTGATGCTTCAATTGACTGGGATGATAATGGTCCTTCTTCAACTAAGAAATTCTTAGACCGGGTATGGCGCTTGTTTGTCAACGACCTCGATTTGAAAGCAATTCCTCAAGAAAGAATTGTGTATAAAAATGATGGTGAACTTGATAAAGTTTATGCAGAAACGGTTAAGAAGGTTACTAAAGATTTTGACGCTTTACACTTCAATACTGCTATTAGTCAAATGATGGTTTTCATTAACGCTGCACAAAAGGCTAAGACTATTCCACGTGAATACGCAGAAGGATTTGTTAAGCTTTTAGCTCCAATTGCTCCACATATGATGGAAGAAATCTGGCAAGTCTTTGGCCATGACGAATCAATTACTTATGCTAAGTGGCCAACTTTTGATCCCGCTAAGTTAGTTGAATCGACTGTAGAAATTATGGTTCAAGTTAACGGTAAATTACGTGGTAAGTTTGAAGCTGCTAAGGCTGCTGCAAAAGATGAGTTACAAGAACAAGCATTAGCAATTCCACATGTTAAAAAGTTCTTAGATGGAAAAGAAATCAAGAAAGTGATTGTTATTCCAAACAAAATTGTAAATATCGTTGCAAAATAGATTTAACTTTTCCTAAAAAAGGAGATATTTTCTTGTATCTTCTTTTTTATTGTTCCAAAATAATTAGTTAGATATAAAATTAGGAACTTTTGATTACATGGAAGAAAATGAAACAAAGCAAAATGTAAATAATACGCAGGATACCTTTATTAAGGGATCTGCATGGATGACTTTTGGATCCATTGCTTCAAGAATATTGGGTGCATTATACATTATTCCTTGGTATGCATGGATGGGAAATTATGGCAACATAGCCAATGCTCTAACTGCAAGAAGTTATAATATCTATAGTATTTTTATATTAATTTCAACCGCCGGAATTCCAGGAGCGATTGCCAAACAAGTAGCTAAATATAATGCTTTAAATGAATATGGCATTGGAAGAAAACTATTTAGAAAAGGTTTGCTTTTAATGACAATATTGGGTATTATTTCTGCTGCAATTATGTATTTAGCGGCGCCACTTTTAGCATCAAATGGTAGTGCAAGCGATCCGCGACAAGTTGCAGTAATGCGAAGCTTGTCATATGCGATTTTGATAATTCCAATTCTGAGCATTATGCGTGGATATTTTCAAGGTTATGCAGATATGATGCCCTCTGCGATGTCTCAATTTATTGAGCAACTTGCAAGAGTAGTTTGGATGCTTTTAACAGCATACGTAATCATGCAGATGCAGCATGGCTCATATGTTCACGCAGTTATTCAGTCAAACCTAGCTGCAGCAATAGGTGCAATTTTTGGAATTGGAATTTTAGCTTGGTTTTTACTGACTCGAAGAAATAAATTAAATAGTTTGGTTGAAAATTCTGATAATCAAATAAAAGTTTCGACAAGCGGACTTTTTATTGAAATAATTGAGCAAGCTATTCCATTTATAATTATTGATTCTGGAATTCAATTATTTTACTTGGTAGATCAATATACATTCCACCCAATGATTGCAAAATTTGTGACTGCTAATACTGATACAATAGAAAGTTGGTATGCACTTTTTGCTCTTAATGCCAATAAATTAATTATGATCATCGTTTCGCTTGCAAGTGCGATGGCAGTAACGGCAATTCCACTTTTATCAGCAGCTCATACACAAGGGGATTATCGTAGTATCTCTAAACAAATTGCGAATACTTTAGATCTTTTTATTTTTGTGATGATACCGGCTGCCTTTGGGATGGCAGGTATTGCTGTACCAATTTATACGGTTTTTTATAGTTATGATCCATTAGGCTCAAGTGTATTATATTTGTCAGCCTTTACTGCAATAAGCTTAGGTTTATTTACAGTATTAATGGCAATCTTACAGGGCTTATCAGAAAACATATTAGCTATAAAGTATCTTATTTTAGGATTGATAATTAAAATTATCTTGCAATATCCGATGATTTTGATGTTTAAGATATATGGTCCGTTAATATCAACCAATATTGGAATGTTGATCATTATTTTCTTAGCAATTAAACATTTAGAAATAAGTTTTAATTTTAATATTGGTAGAACGGGAAGAAGATTCACCGGTATTACGGTATTTTCAATCTTAATGTTTGTTGTTGTAAGAATCGTTGTGGCAGTGGCTGGAAAAGTTCTTTCTCCTGAAAGAAGATTTACGGCTCTAGCATTGGTTGTTCTTGCAGTTGCAGGTGGTATAGTTGTTTATGGCTTTTTAACACTAAAGACTGGCTTATTAGAAAAAATCTTGGGTGAAAAAGCTACAAGAATATTAAATAAATTGCATTTAAACTAAAAAGAAAGACTGAGAAAAATTGTTTCTCAGTCTTTTTATGTATGCAGGTAATACTTTTAATTAATATTTTTTAAGCTCTTCTGTAGGAAGATAGTACGATAACACCAATTAATTCAATTCCTAAAAAAGTGCTGCCAAGAATTACGTTTAACATATGGATCATCTTCCTTTTATTTTCTCTTGATGTCTCTTTACATTTTTAATATATCATTGATTTAGCAAAAATGAAAGCGCTTTACATATTTTTGCTCAAAAAATTTTTTGCCTAAATTAAAAGAGTGCGACTATTTCTTCGGTAAGATTGTAATTATATAATAAATATGCCTAACTTTAAACAGGAGAAGGAATAGCTGTGAGTAACTTTAAAGAGACAGGGAATAACAAAAAGCAATTCACTGTAAACTTCATCGATCTTGATAATTAAAGTGCCAGTTTGGCTCATTTAGAGAAAGCAAGACTTGATGATTTAAATGTGAATCAAATTATAACTACTTTGCAACAAAAGGGTTATCGCTTAATTAATAACGGTTTTAATCCTCAGCTTGATAAAGATGAATATGATTTTGTTGTAACTTTTAGACATTCATATCAAAAAATCGATGCAGATCATCCAACTAATGATTTTCCTGTAGAAGATTTAAGAAAAATTGGGACACAAACTGTCCATTATGAAGGTGCAAGAACTAAGACACCGATCGACAACGAAACCCAAGTCGAAATAAATCGCACTTTGATTTATGATCAAGTTGAAAAGAAAGTGATTAAGGATAATGACTGATTGGAAAACTTTACAAAAAGATTTTTCTGCAGTAACAACTCCAATTATTAAAGGCTATCATGCTGATAAGGGTTTAATTGGTAGTAAAATAGCTACTACCGATCATTTAGATGAAGTAGTTACCTATACTGCTAATGGTCGAATTATTCCAATTGATGAGGTTGGAAATGAAATTCCTAATGCTCCTCATCCGCGTTATCAAACAGATCCTAAGGATGCTACTAAAGTTTTATCAAGTAAAACTTTACCAAAAATTTCAGGTTATACTCCAAGAGTGGAAGAAATTGCCCCTGAAGATCCAAGTACTGATGCCAAAGTTGTTTATAATAAGAAACTAATAGTTCAACTTAAAGCTTTAGAGGATCGTGGTTATACTTTTGTTAATAATGGTTTAAATGCGGATACTGTTGCGCGTTCGATTGATGGGGATGATCATGGTACTCAAACATATGTTATCGGTTTAACTCATGCACATCAAAATGTTACTCCAGAAAATCCGGGACATTCAGGTGAAAGAATTAATTCTAACTACACTGAAAGTCCTGTTTGGCCAGAACAAACTGGTAGGGATGATCTAGTTAGAATTGGGCGTCAAATAATTAATTATCACGGTGCAGGTGAAATGACGCCAATAGCTAATGAGCAAAGTGCTGAATTTGATAGAACTTTAGTAATTGATAAAGTTTCCGGAAAAATTATTAAAGATAATGGTTGGAATGCAGATAAGCGTCAATTTGGAACTATTAATACACCGGTAATTTCTGGTTATCATGCTGATAAAAGAATTGCAGGTGGTAATACTGTTTCACCCAGTCATCTTGAAGAAATTGGAACAGTAAATTATAAGGTTATTATTCCGGTTTATCCAAAGGGACAACCAATTTTAGGTGCAAAACATTTACAATACAGAACAGATAGTAATGATCCAACTAAAGTGGTTCTGAATCAATCTGTTCCTGAAGTACTGGGATACTTCCCAACTCAAAGTGCAGTTATGCCAAGTCGTCCAGATCAAGATATGCCAATTGTGTATAATCCAGATCAGCAACAATAAAAGTAAAAAAGAACATGTTGAAAAACATGCTCTTTTTCTTTTATAATGCATTATTCTTGATAGAATTTTAGTCTTCTAATATAAGAAGAGGTTAATTTTTGGAGGAAGTGAGTAACTATATTAGGTAAAGATGAGTACGATTTAAAAACGCATTATTCTTTGCGTAAATTAGGTACTGGCTTAGCTTCCGTCTTAAGCGGATTAAATATGTTTGAATTGGCGGTTAAACCAAATAAAGTTCAAGCAGATGCAGTAACTGATAAAACTTTAAAAGAAGAATCTAGTCAGCGGCAATTTGGGGATAAATTTGCGATTTTTGGAAAAATAATTCCAGTTAATGAAAAACAGGCGTTTATAAAAAGTGTTAAAGCTGTGAATTATAGACGTGATCCAAATAATCCGGATAAAGCCTTGCGTACACCGCCGCCAACTATAAAAGGCTATCAAGTCTCAAAAAAAGACCAGGTTGAAAATTATGATCAAAATTCAAATTTAGTTATTCCTCCAACCGATCCTAGTCAAGATACTTACTTGATTTATCAAAAAAGCAAATCTTCATTGCGAAATGATTCAATTAAGGTTAACAAGCAAGTTAAGGATAAAGGTTAGCAGAATAAGCAGCAAAATTCGATTGAGCAAAATAATTTTTCTAATAATTCTGGTCATTATTTGACTGGGGATGAAAATAATCAGCAAATCAATGAAAAGGTGTTGAGAAAAACGAGATTTTTTTGATTCGGCGGAAGTAAAAAACAAAATAATTCTACTAAAAATTTAAATGAAGAAAATGTTGATCAAGTTCAGAAAAAATCAAGGATATCTGAAAATAAAACTGATCGACGCAGTGAAAAATATGACTCAAGTCTTAAGAATCAGTAGAAATCTAATAAAAATGATCATAAAAAGCCAAATGGGCATGATCAATATAAAAATAAGCAAGCAAAATTAACTACGCCACCTGTAGTTTTAAATAAAGAAACAAAAATACCACCTAAAACTTTAGTAGCAATTTTAAAAATAGTTGATGACGAAGAAAACGATAAGCTACTTACTAAATTTGAATTTCAAGGTCTTCAAGGAGAAATTATTCATTTTGATAATTTAAAGCAAGTAATTGAGATTTATAGCTATGATGGTTATAAATTAAAAGATATTGTTAATGAAAAGAATGAACAACAAATTAATAGTGACGATCTAGATAAACTGGCTTTTGGTACTTTCCAAAATGAAAATGTTGAGTTTAAGGTTTCTTTAGTTCGTAAGAAGATCTTATTAACAGCGGAAAATGCTACTGGGAAAATAGATCCTAAAGAATTGATTTTTAGGACTAATTTAACGATTCACTTTAGTGGAGCCGGGGACAATACTCCAAAAAATATCGTTGAAAATGCAGTCTGAAATAGACATAAAACTTATGATCTAGTAGAGGATAAAGTAGTCAAAGGCAAATACGATACTGATTGGCAAGCAACTCCCGAAATATATCCCGAAGTAAAAGTTCCAAAGATTAATGGCTATATTGCAGAGATTGATAAAATTGCTGCAATGCCTGTTGCAAAAGAATCAATTACTAAAGAAGTTAAATATACATTAAGTAAGGTAGCAATGACTGAACCACCGGTTAAACCAGATTTGAGCGAAAAAAATGAAACCGCAAATTTCTGCATCGGATTATGAAAAAACGGTCAAGTTCATTGTTAAATACACTGGAGCTGGTGACCAAACCCCAAGAGAAAATATCCAAACCGCTAAATGGGAACGATCACTTAAAATTACTAAGGAAGGTAAACTAACCAATACTGATTGGCAAAGTGATAAAGAAAAATTTAATGATGTTAAAATCCCGGTTATTCCAGGTTATCATACAGATAAGTCAATCATTCCAGGTACTTCAGTAGAACAAAAAGATATAAAAATAGAAGTTGAATATCTAAAGAATGGTTCTTTTGTTCCGGTAAATAGTCAAGGAGAACCAATCGGCGATAAAAAGCAATATATAACTGATCCTGCTGATTCAAGCAAAGTCTTAATGCAAGAGAAACTTCCAGAAATTCCGGGTTATGAAGCACCGCTTGAAAAAATGGATCCTTACAATGCAGATAAGGATCAACAAGTTTTCTATCAAAAAATCAAGCACAATCTCTTGGTAAATGTTGATCATCCTAATCAATATATTTCGGCAAATGAATATCGTAGGACAGTTCAGTTTAAAGTCGAATTTTCTGGGGCTGATGAGCAAACACCAGCAGCTGTGGTCCAAACGGGTGAGTTAACTAGAACTATTACGGCTGATGATGAAGGTAAAATTATTAAAGATGGACTTTATACTACACCTTGGAAAGCAAAAGTTAGTCATTTTAAAGATGTTGAAATACCGAAGATTCCAGGATATCGAGCCAAAGAGAAAATAATACCAGGGCCAAGAGTTGAGGATCATAATATTGATCTTCATATCACTTACGAAGCGATTACTAACAAAGAAAAGCAAAATAATGAAGCGAAGGATTTCGTCCAAAGAATTCATTTTGTTGATCAGCAAGGAAATAAATTACAAAATGATCAAGTTAGAAAGCTTTCTGAGAATGATAGAAAAAATTTTTCAGTCATTACTACTCCAGTAATTACTGGATACTTTAGTATAAATAAACAAATACAAGTGAAAAATAGCGAACCGGAAATAAGCGTCGAATATTTCTCACTAGGAAAAATTATTCCGATAGATTTAGATGGAAATTTAGTTTCTGCATCAGAAAATGGTAAGGAAAATTATATTGTTAAATTTAAAAATGATCCTCATGATCCAAGTAAAGTTAGTGAAGAATAAATCGTTTCGAAAGTCAACGGTTATCACTGTGATTTAATGACTGTAGAACCATCAGATCCTTCCAAAGATATTACTGTAGAATTTAAAGCTGATAAGAAAGATAGCACCTTATTTATCAAATTAGGACAAGATAAAGAAAAGACAAATGTCGATACAGAAGTTTCGAATGAAAAACCGGAAGTAGCTTCAGCTGAAGAAGCTCCGCAAAGTAACGAAGACGAGCAAGAAGCCGAGGCCAATTCTCAAACGCAACCAAAACAAAAAGAACAAACTGACAATAATGATCATCAAGATGAGGGCGAAAAGTATAAATTGAAAGATCAAGTTGCAATCGTTAACTTTATTGATATTGATCATAATGGTGCTTCCTTAACTTCTTCGGGACCATTAGTTGGTAAACCAGGTGATAGTATCAATGATTTGTATAGTACAGAAATTCCGTTAAAAGTGATTAAGAAAGCTGGATGTCACGTTGTTTTCAATAACTTTGATAGTGATGGTTTTGTTCAAAGATTTGATAATAATGATTTTATGACTCAGGTATTTTCAATTGGAGTAAGTAAGAAGATCAAAACCAAGGATGAGTTAATAAAAAATAAGGAAATAGCAATAGCTAATAATGAGAACAGGGACGATATTTTATCACAAGTCGAAGCTCTTAAGGCTACTAAAGATCAATTAAAGAAAATTCAGCCAACTTTAGTAACTAAGGATAAAAATGATAGTTCTGATACAGAAACTAGATTATTAGATATAATTACCGCTTTATTAAATTTAGTTTTTGCAATGGGAAATAATAAAAAATAGAAT
>JAHLFT010000119.1 GCA_018883635.1 Candidatus Lactobacillus pullistercoris | reverse complement strand
ATACTCGCTTTTGACTTTCTTGTCAACTACTTTTTTATTTTTTCTTTTTCGCCTTCCGTTTCCTTCCGACGACAGTTAATTATATTACCCTTACTCTCTTTCTTCGTCAACTACTTTTTTAAATTATTTTTCCTTTACAGTGATCTACCTCATGTTGGATCACTTCGGCAGTCTCATCTTCATACTCTGCCACTTTTTCTTCAAAGTTTATATCTTCATATTTGACTAGTATTTTCTTAAAGCGTTCTACGTTTCTTTCCCCTATTAATGACAAGCAACCTTCTTTCGCTAAGTACTTTTCTTTTTTCTTTAAGATTACCGGATTAATCATTACTATAGGTAATGGTCCAATAAAAAAAGCAATAATATTCTTGTTAACGCCAATCATATTCGCTGCAATTCCCAGTGCTCGTGTTTTATTCGCTAATAAAGTGTCTCTTAAATCTATTGCTAGTGGTAAATCATCTTTTGTTGCATTTTTTGATTTTTTGCTTAATACAAATTGATCGCGTATTATTTTTCTTTCCATTTCAAGTCCTTCTTTATATTATTAAAGTTAAACTACATATATCGAGGTAACTTACTTTGACTAATCAAGCTACACAAAAACTATCACCATTTATTGAATTATCTGCTGAACAAGAAGAGTTGATAAAGAAAATCATGAGATTTATTAAAAATAATCTAAATGCTCATCCTCACTCTGTCTTTACAATCTATGGTGATGCAGGAACTGGTAAAAGCGTAATTTTGTCGTCTATATTTTATCAAATTCAATATTCTAGTTGCCACGGTCAATCTGTTTTTAAAAGTACAAATAATTATTTTCTTGTAAATCATCCAGAACTATTAAAAGTTTATAAACAAATCGCCGGTCCAATTAAAGAACTTTATAAAAAAGACTATATGAGACCCACTTCTTTTATAAATAAAATGGATAAAGAAAATTCCTCGGCAGATATTGTAGTTATTGATGAAGCACATTTACTTTTATCAAAGCCTGATCACTACAATAATTTTTACTATAATAATCAACTAAGAGAAATCATTTTACGATCTAAAGTTACAATTTTGGTATTTGATTTGCACCAAGTGTTACGGATGAAAAGTTTATGGACAAATAAAAGGCTAGAAGCTATAACTCATTCTTACCCACATCAAGATTATCACTTGCAACATCAGTTTAGAATGACAGCACCCGATGAATTGATTAACTGGTTTAATAAATTTACTAACGGTGAATTAATTACTCTTCCCCAGAACATAAATTCCAATTACGACTTTCGTATTTATGATGATGCGGAGGAAATGCACCAAGCTATTATTAAACGAAATACAGAAGTTGGTTTATCACGTATTCTGTCAACTTCAGGTTATCCTTCAACACTCGATGGTGGTAAACACTATATAGTTGAAGGAAAGTTTAAATTACCATGGGATCAATATAATTACACATCTACCGCCTGGGCGGAAATTCCTGAAACAATTAATGAAGTCGGTTCAATATATACATGCCAAGGATTCGATTTAAATTATGCTGGGATAATTATTGGTCCGCCATTTAGACTAAAAGGTAATAGAATAAAAGTTGAACTTAATAAAATTACTGATACAGAAATGTTAAAGAAAAGAAACGATCTTCATAATATCGATGAAATAAAAGAATTAAAAGAAGATATGGTTATGAATTCTCTGAATGTTTTATTTAAGCGCGGTGTACATGGATGTTATATCTACGCCCATGATCCTAAATTACGAAACAAATTGATGGAGATGTACCAGGTAAGTAAAAAATAATTGTCACTAAAACTTAATTATTTTTAAACAAATTATCTCAAGATAAGTTTTATAATACAAATAGGTAATTTTGAGGGGAGCTTAAGGATTTTTGAAGAAAAAAATTATAGCTTTATTCACAGCTTTTTGTTTAATCAGTCCATTTATCATTAAATCAGGTAATGTCGTATCTGCATCTGAAAGAAGTGAAATGCGGCAATTCGTTCGAAGCACAATGAATAACAATCATGTGCGTGGTAGTGCATTAGTAATTAAAAATGGCACAACACAACAAATTAGTTACGGCTATGGCTGGTATGGAAAGCGGATTGGCAATGGTAATTCCAAAATCGTTTATCCTATATGTTCATTGCAAAAAGTCATTACTGGCGCAATGATTGTTCAATTAATCAATGAAAGTCATAGAACCAAACAGCATATTTCACAATATACAAAAATTTCCCGTTGGTATCCTAACCTTGTTAATGCAAATAAAATTACAATTGGGAATTTATTAACACACACCTCAGGAATTCGCGCAACTGGTACAGAGATAAATAGAGGTAAGAATTACTCCGAAGCTGACGCGATTCAATGGGCAATAAATAATGCAAATTCTTCACCCTTTGCAGATGTTGGAACTTACTACTACAACAATACTAATTATGTTTTATTAGCAGGAATTATTCGTGCTGTTACGGGTAAGTCCTATGAAGAAAATTTCAAGGAACGAATTGTAAACAAACTTGGCTTGTCAAATACTTATCTTTATCAAGATATTCCTAAGTCAAAAACTGACCCGATCTCATACTATTCAGATGGTAGCAAAAATTATACTAAAGCTTCATATGTAAAAAGATCCTTGGCTTCACAAATTCCAGGAGCTGGTAACTTGTTTTCTACACCAAGAGAATATTACAAAATTCAATTAGGATTAAGTAATGGCCAGATTTTAAGCAATTCTGACTTTCATTATTTAACTCATTTGAAAACTAAGGTAACCAATTATTCCGGTGGTTTATATCTTAAAAATAATGATACGCTTAAAATGGCATACGGTAATTTAGCTGGAACTCATTTTGGCAATTGGTTCCAAATGACCACGGACAACAAAAATGGTTTGATTTTATTTTTAAATCAAACAAATAACAGTGAAGCATCTGTTAAAGCTGTGGGATATCAAATTTTAAATCATATAAAACCAAATACATTTACAAGTAACTAAAAAAATACTGCAGAATATGTATTCTGCAGTATTTTTATGTTTAATATTTCCTGGGAAATTAATCAAACAGCATTTCATACATTGAGGTATTTAAAGGCGTTAACAGTTCAAGATCCATTCCAACTGTCGACTTCTTTTTTGGACCTATTTTTTCTTCTTTAACCGTATCCCTCTTTATAGCTGCTTGACCTAAATAAAAGAACTTCTTTCCTACCGCATCATTTCTTTTGACAAATACATATAATTTCATATTTTTAGTATTTAACAATTTTTGAATTTCAGCCGAATCAAGATGACGCGGGCTGCGAGTATACCAACGTAAGCTTTGCCGATCTTCTAAAGAATTATCATAAATAGCATTTCGCTTTTCTGCTGAATTTTTCTCATAAGTTATAAAAATGGGCGTTTCTTGTTCTCCTACACGATAACCATACATCGGTGCCGAGACATCTTTTGGCCAATTTAAAAGTCGACATACGTCCTTGCGATCATATTGTTTATACAAGGTAAATTGCTCTTCAGAGTTATATTTTTTCGATAAACTCAATCCTGTTTTTATTGCATCTACAAGCAAGTTTTTAAAGCAGTTATCATTTAAAGATTCTTGAAGAACAGCCGATAGCCTATAGCTTCCTTGATCCTTTGTAATTAAAGCCTGATTGCCATACTCCATCTTTTTAGTTGTTTTACCAGTTTTTATATCAAAAAATGACAAAGTTAGGATATTTTCAACAGATTGTAAAACTTGGTTATTAGTATAAATTGAGTTTTTCGCCAGCAGTGAAATATAGTCAGCTTGCGAAATATTTTGTTTGGCTAAAAGTTCATCTAGTAAAACCAATTCATGTGGACGTTTACCGTTAGCAAGTTCTTTCGTAACAAAAGATAAAATTTCTGATTCGATTTCAGTTAATTCGACATTTTCACCAACCTTATTTAAAAATTGTCCATAATGCTTTAAGCCTTTGTTTTCAATAAACAATAATGGCGATATTGCACCGTAACGATCAAAATCAGTCAGCAATGGAACACGCCCAATCTTTTGCTTGAGTTCCTTATATGAATCACGTAGTTCGCGTAAGCCATCTAACTTAACATTATCAAGTGAGGATAAAATTCTTTGCGAAGCAATTCTACTAAAGTTGATCGTTGATAAACCGACAATGCCAGGTTGTTTTATTTCACTACGCAATATATCTTTATTACGCGTTTTATCATTATTTAAAGCAATTGGAATCAAATAATTATTTTTATAATTTCCAATTAAATCTATAACCGTTACATATTCTTTATTTGGATACTTTCTCAATCCACGTCCTAACTGCTGAATAAAAACAATACTGGATTGCGTATTACGTAACATCACAATTTGATTAAGTTCTGGAATATCAACACCTTCATTAAATAAATCTACTGTTACAATGTATTCGATTTTTCCACTTTGAAGTAAACTAATCGTTCTCTGTCTGACCGTCGCATTATCTTGATTAGTCAATGCAATTGCAGGATGACCTAATCTGGTAAAGCTGTCCGCAATAATTTTAGCTTCTTCTTGCCGGCTGCAAAATACAAGGCCACACGCTCTTTTGCCGCAATAACCATAATATTCCATTTCTTTTAAAACATACTTAATTCGTCTGTCTGCAGTTAAATAGCGAAGATTAGTCGTTTCATTAACTATTTGGCCATTTGCTTCATAGTCTTCAACACCAACATAATGAAATGGTGTTAACATTTTTTCTTCAAGTGCATCACGCAGACGAATTTCATAAGCTAAATTATAATCAAATATTCGATAGACATCTTGCTTGTCCATTCTGTCAGGTGTAGCTGTCATACCTAACCAGAAATCAGGGCGAAAGTAATTTAGAATTTTTTGATAGCTGGGCGATGCAGCGCGGTGAGCTTCATCAATCAAAATATAATCAAATTCATCTGGATCAAATTGCTGCAACATATTTTCTTGAGAAATAGTCTGAATTGTCGCAAAAATATATTTACAATCAATTTCTTTCTTATTTCCCGACAAGATACCAAAGTCCTTTTTATCTCCACCTAAGACTTTCTGAAAGCTTTTTAAAGACTTATTAGCAATTTCTAGGCGATGAACAACATATAAAAATTTTTTGGGCTTGTATCTTTTAACAGCAAAAGCTCCCAAATATGTCTTCCCCGTGCCCGTAGCTGACACAACTAATCCACGATGTTCATTATTCTTAACTAATGCAGATAAACTTTCTAAAGCTTCTTTCTGCATTTTATTTGGTTCTATTTCCCGGGAAATATTATTATCATTTGGCACAGATACAGGTTTTATCCAAGTAGATTTATAATTTTCTAGCCATTGCTGTGTTAACGGCGAACTGTCTTCAACTAGTTTGTTAATTTGCCTACTAATCTCTTTAGTTAAAGCCGAATTTTCTGCCGAACTTACTTTTAATGACCATTCATAGTTTGATAACAAAGCAGATCTAGTAAAATTAGCGCTACCGATAATTACCGTTTCATAATCTTCATGTTTAAATAAATATCCTTTTGCATGAAATCCATCTTTTTGCGCAATTTTTATCTTTAAATTGGGGATTTTTTCTAGTTCAAAGAAAACTCGTGGATTATTAAAATTCAAGTAATCACCTGTAATAATTGTCCCCGTGATTTTTTGCTTAGCTAAATCAGATAGCACCGCTTTTAAAGGTACCAACATATCTTGAGTAATAAAAGCTACAGCCCAAGTAAAACTTTGGCAAGTTAAAAGCTCCTGCCTTAAAGCTGACCAAATATTCTCTTGTGAATCGTTTTCTAATAATTTTGGACCATATAATGCATGTCCTGGATAATCAGAATCATAAAAGCCGTTTAAAATTGCATGCTTCAAATTTTTCTTCATTTATCGCTCCTATATGTTTTATATAAAAAAGGAAATCCAAATGGATCTCCTATTTTTATTGCCAACGATCTTTAAAATGATATAAAACAAGTGGAATAATCGTACTAATTAAGCACATTCCAATTAAAGTTATCGCATAAATTTTACGTAAGTGCACAGGTATACCAACTGCTGGCGTAAATGTAACGAAAAAGGCAACTGTAGTAATCAAAAAAGCCACACAAGAAATTATAATACTCCACGTAGCGTTTTTACTCATATAATAAGCTCGTGGTAAATCTTCATACTTTCTCTTTAAGGTCATATATGCAATTAGCATAATGATATATACCATCAAATATTGAGCAGTAGTTGCAGCAAGAGAGACGTTAAATGCAAAATCGGCATCTGCTCCACTGGTAAACGTAATTAAAACAGCGGATATAGTTACAATCAACGATTGTGTAATCATTAATCTAATCGGAACCTTGTGTTTCGTCGTTTTAGCAAAAAACTTTGGTAAATAGCCTTGTTTGGCCGCTTCGTACATTCCCTGATTTGGTCCAGCAATCCAGTTACCTAATTCACCAACGATACCGCAAGCTAAAAGAACACCGATGATTTTTTCAAAACATCTCCAGGCAAACCGATTGAATTTAATAAAACACCAAAGGTGTAAACAAAGCCTGTACTATTTTCAATTTCATTTTTCGGCACTGACATACCGATCGCCATTGAACCCAGCAAGTCAAATATAATTGCAGTTAATGCTAAGCCCAACATTACTCGTGAGTATGAACGTTTTTAACGTGAGGTGCAGAAGCTTCTCCACCACAGAAAGCCAACATAAATAGGACAAAAGCAACTAAAGTATTACCATTTAAATTATGTGGAAAAACAGTACTCCAATTAATTTGCATATGAAGTGGCTGGCCTTGTGCCACATAAACAAAGAAAGAAATAATAATCAAAATTACCGGTAAGGCAATTCCTAAAATAAAAAGCCATTCCGCAATTCGACCAATTCTGCGAATTCCAATTACTTGAATAGCTGTGGTAGCCCAAAGAATTAACATCATTAAGCCAAAACGAACTATCAGAGTCGTGTTAAACCAAGGTGTATCAAACGTAATTGATAAAGCCTCGATAATCACATACATCATTGTATCCATACCTACAGTAATATGAATCCACTGAAAAAACATGGCTGACCAGCCTGTTCTTTCACCAAGGGTACCTTTTACCCATGTGAAAATTCCACCTTTTTCCCAGCCGTTAATAGAAGCCATTTATCCTGCCATCTGAGTAATAGGAATAAACCATGCAATTCCTGCTATTACTAAATAAAATAAGGCAGTGGCGCCTGTTTTGCCAAAGGGTGCTAGTTCATTAACAGAAATAACCATTGAACTTGTCATTGCAAATAATTTAAAAGCAGTCAAACGGTTATACTTTAAATCTTGTTGAAGCGCCCAATCTTCACTTTTTTCAGAATGCTTCTATTTTTATTTATAAGTCTATATCAAGCAAAATCGGGCAATGGTCCGCACGTTTTCCTGTATCTATCATTTCAGACCGCTTTATTTTATCCGCAATTCGATTGCTGGTTAACC
>JAHLFT010000118.1 GCA_018883635.1 Candidatus Lactobacillus pullistercoris | reverse complement strand
TCAAAATCCATATCATCTGGAGGTACAAAACCATCCATTAAAACTACATGCCATAGATCAAAATCGCTTAATAAAATTTTATTTGCAGGCAATTCTAACTCGATACAAGCTTGATTTGAATAATACCTATTATGAGGTGCAACATGCTTATCTTGAGCATACCAGCATCAGATAGGTACGGTTACACTTTTAGGAGGTAAAGAAATTTTTTCTTGCATCTGCTCGGCCATCCAGCGATAGGCTTTAGTAAATTCATCTTCTAGTAAATGATCACGAGGATGAAGTAACTGTGATAAATTTTCGTTGGCATAATAAACACCATTCTTTTTGAGTTGCAACCACACTGACCAAGGTTGTATTGTCCCATACTTTCATAGTGTAATCCTTAACTAAGAAGCTTATAAAGACTCATAATACTTACGAATCTTATTAGCCATTAGCTTTACTCTTTCTTCAATGAATTCATGATAATCTTCAAAAGTTGCGTTTCTCAACATAGTTGGAATGGCATTTTCTTCAAATGATTTATCAGTAGCATAACTAATGACCTGATCATCATTAAGATAATCCTTAGGAGCCCTATCCCCTATTTGAATATTTCTAGGTTGATTCAACCAAGTATAATTGGCAACTCTGCTGTATTCTCTTTCTGAAAATCCATTCTTTCTCATGTATGCTTTTGGAAAAATATGGTGAATATTGCCATTGCCCGTAATCATACTTCTAACTGTTTGATCATTTTCAAGCCAACCCACAGTGTTGTCGCGTACTTGTGCCATTAAGAAAAGACGCCATACACTTGATTGTGTTGAAGTACCACGTAATGCATTAATACAATTGACGTTCCAAAAGTCATCAGTTAAATTTTGATTCAAAACTGACTCAATTGTTTCTTTTACATGATCCTTATTGTCAGCAATCATTTTAATATCCATTTCCGCATGTGTTTCAGAGGAACCACTATATCTTCCAATTAATGCAGACATAACAATCCACTTCTTAACTAATTGTTCAATCTCTTGTTCTGGAAGATTGGTATTCTTTTTAAGGTATAAGTATAAGGTGTATCCAAAATTCAAATTACCATAACTCTTTAAAACTAAAATTTGATGATCAATCATTCCCATGCTTTGAAGGATCATCTCGTAGTTTTCAAAATTAACTTTGTTTGTGACTAAAAATGCTGCATCATAAAGCGTGGAATATGTATCTTCCAAAGATTCTTCATCATATTCACGAGTTTTAAAGTTTCGACCAGAAACCAGACTAACCATAGCAGATAATTGCCCACGTTGAAATTTAGTTTCTAGCATTACATGAAGTAAATCATTGAATGTCGGTCTATAAATTTGAACATGATCATTAATTACCCATTTAATTTTGTCGTAACTTAGACTGGACGTGAATTCAGGGTCAACATTTTCAATATTTTTATGTAGATCAGGTTGATGAAGAATTTGACAGAAATAATCAATAATTTTTCTGATCTCGTTACCATGGTGCGCTTCATCAGCCGACAATTTGGACATAACAAAATCAGCTGATGAAAGTGTGGTTCCAGCTGAATTAATTCTATTGAAAATTTCTGTGACATCATTAATAGAAAGGTTAGAACCTAAAACAATATTACCGACACTGCAATTTTGTAGTTGCATTAACTTAGCAATTGATTGCTGGACTTTTCTCTTATCTTCATCGTTTAGAGATGGATTTTTGGCAAAATAATCTGAATAAAAATCATATGAAAAGAATGTATTACTAATTATCTCCGAAATATCATCAATCCAAATTGAATCCTTAGCTATTGCTGGATTTAAAGTTTGAAATTCTTCTTTAAGAGGATTAAATGCTATTTTTATTCTGATTTCTTCAAATTTTTTAGTTAAAACAGGCTCGCCTGCAATTGCAGCACGTAAGGCTGTAATTCTTTGTTGCCCATCAATAATTACTTTTTTACCACTGGCTGAGGTGCCATTCTTCAATTTTACAGATGGGCTGTTCCAAGTAACAATATATCCAATAGGATACCCACGATAAAGTGAATCAATCAAATTCCTTACTTTTTTAGTCGGCCAGACAAATGGACGTTGTAATTCTGGTAATCCAATCTCCCCACTGTCAATCCAGTTAAGAATTGAACTAATACTGACGTTATTTACTTCATAATTATTACTATTCTTTTGCATGTTTCTAAATCAAATCCTAATTCAAAGAATCTACTATATTGATATGTACTTTTTTACCCTATTTATTATACTTGAATAGTATAAATCGGGAGTTATAAATTAAGATTAATACGAGAGGATATAAGGAAGATGAAGAAAATTACTAAACATTTAGTTTCAGCAACGGTAGCAACAGGAATTTTGTTTGGTACCATTACGATGATAGAGCCAAAACAAGTTCAGGCCAGTGAGGTTAATAGCAACATCTACACTGCTAATAAAGATTTGGCTAATTGGATGGTTGAAGTGCAATTGGCACAAAAAGAATATAATAAAGCAGAAACTGAGTATGAGAAAATGATGGATTATGCTGATGCAGCCGAGAGTAAAACAATTAATGCTTACGAAGATTATCAAAAAGCTCAAAAATTGTTTGAAAAAGAATCAACTGCGAAAAATAAAGAAAATGTTCAAAGTACATATAAAGTCTATCAGCAGTTATTAAAGCAAGACAACACAGCGTATAATGCAATGGTATCTTATGGTGAAAAATATGCCGCAGCTCAAGATAAATTAGAAAATGCTAAAACTAATCTTACTAAAGCTCAAAAATTAGTAGATCTATTAAAGAATTATCAAGAAGTACCTACACCTCAAGTCACAGTCATTCATGAAATTGAAAAGGTGGCTGAAACACCATCAACTAATACAAACGTGTCTTCAACCAATACTGAACAAAACAAATTCTCAGTTTCTAAAGGTAGTTCAGAAAAAACGACTACTCCAAAAGTTTCAACTAATTTAAAACAACAAATCGAAAGTTTAAAAAATGGTAAGGCACTTAATCTAAAAGGCAAGAGCTATGTTGCTACATTAAAAGCTAAGCATCCCCTATTTATGGTAAGAATCGTAAAAGCTAAAAGAGTCAAACTTGCTATTAAAGTAAAACCATATAGACTTTATAAGGTTAAAGCAATCAAACGAATTAACAATCAAATATGGGTTGAACTTTCATCTAAAAATGAATGGATTAACATTAAGTACTTAACTTTTTTTAAGAAGATTGATTAAAATAAAAGTGAGATAACAACATTTTGTAAGTTATCTCACTTTTATCATTTCACTATAACAATAAACTATACATAGCTTATATTAAATGTCATTTTCATGCAACACTGAATAAAAATCTCGCATTGAGGAAATTTCTTCTCCAGGATAATATGAGGTGTCAATTTTATTTTGCCATTTTAGCAAGATTTCATTCGGTAATATCGTTAAACCGTCTATCTCCTTGTGCACATTTCTAATCCACTTTGGTTCAATAGAATCTGTATAATTTTTATGTCTTTTACGGTATGCAGCAAGCCCATCTAAATAACCTTGTATAGAATCAGGTATTCGTCTTTTTATCATAGAAGTAGTTTTTAATTCATCGTATAGCCAAGGTGATTCTACATTTTGTAATTCAATATTACTATCAACGTTAATAGAATTAGGAGTATTAATAAAAAATAGACATTCTGTTTCATTTATAACGTCATGAATAGCATTAGACAGCATTAAGTAAATATTACAAGCATCGATATTGGCAATTTTATAATCATAAAGATTTTTCTCTTTTAAAGCATATTTATCATTGACCTGCTTGAGTAAATCATCTACGTATCCCCAAACTTCAGAATCAATAAAAACTCTAACTCTCATTTTGTGCGTTAAATAATATGCAAATTTTTGAACTAGGGCAAGATCTTTGTGAGAATGAGATAAAAAAATATCATAATCCTTATAAGTTGGAAATATTCTCTTCTGAATCTCATCAGCATTTATTTTTATTTTCTCATGATCTTCCTGTGCGTACGTTGAACTTTTTAAAATCTTGGCAATAGACAGATTTTGAGTAACTTCTTCTTTTCTTTCTTCATATTCCTTTTGTGCTTCTAAGGAATCTATATTTTGCAATTCTTCCAAATCTTCCAAATTCGTTAAATTAAATGCTCTGTACATTAATATTATCTTCCACCAATTTTTAATTAAAAATTACCATTTTACATACTTATACATAAAAAGAGCTATTTCAAAAAAGAGAAGCAGCAAATAAGTATGCGTAAAAGATTTACTGGTAATAGCTGTACACATAATGTTACTTCGATTCAAAAATTCTCTAATGCTCAAATTATATGAACTTTCTTCTCCATTTTGCGCTTTCAGATATAATTCTCGATAACATTTTTCTAAAGTTAAATAATATGCATCAAGCCACCAGAACATACATGTAGCCAGCAGAATGAGTCCTATCAGCCAGTGACTATCTTGTTTAGCCACATCTCCTTTAAGCCAATACAGAAGACCACCACTTATAATCGTTATAGCCCAATTCTTAATTTTAAACGAATTATCCGCCATTCGTTGCACTTGCTGTTCTATTAATTTTAAGTGCTCAATTAAATCATAGTTATTTTCGATCACTGACTTTCACCTAAATTATACTTCTTTGTAATCTATCTTTATTTGAAATTTTACAAATATCATATTCATAAAGTCGCTGGCTTCGTTCAAAGGCATCCTCTATATATTGCTTGGGATTTCTTAAAAAAGTATTTTCTGTAACTATTGGAATATATGAGTTTTGGTTTATCCAAGTAGTATCATTCAAATGATATCGTGACTCGGAATACGTATTTAATCTATTAATCCTATTCCTAGTGACTATGTCCGGCAGGTACACGTTTTGAGATAAACAGTCTCGACCAGTAAACCAAGTACTATCGCCGAAATAATCATTTTTAACCACGCCAATAATTCCGTTACTATGAGAATATTTATTACCTCGTTTTTGATCTTTTAACGCATATTCAACTTCCCAACTAATCCATTTACTCTGATTCATATGTGGACTAATCACAAGTATTAATACAGATGTATCATAAATTTTATTCTTTAAGTTATTTTTTATGGTACTTGTTGTAAAATCCGTTAAATCAGGAGAGGTAGCCCTTTCCCCTCTATAATAAGTTGCGTCATCTCCCAACGAAGAAATAATACGATCTCTTATTTCTCTTGCCTCAGAATATTTATATGAAATAAATGTTTTTCGTGCCATGAAATATTTCTCCTTCCCACGTCATTGCACAACATATTGTGACTAATATAGCTATCATGATACAACATGTTGTGCTAAAAAAGAAGGCTATTTTACCAAAAATTACTTAACAGTTGTAGTTCTTACATAATTTATTGTTCGGCAGAAAATTCAACCTTACCAAGAAAAGGAAGTAGTTGTTCTATTTTAGCAGTGACTCGACTCTGTTCTGATTGTGGTGGAAGTGGGAAAGCAAACTTTTCTATTTTTTGTTTGGAAATATTTGGTTGTGCACCACCGCTTCCTAAATTAATTAATCTTTTTCTCGATGACAAGAGATAATAAAACAAATACTGATTATAAATTCCTTTATAAGGGGTACAACCACAACATGCCTGATTTGTTACTAATTCTTTTTTACCTACAATACCTAATTTTCCAATAGTTGCACCATACATTGCAATTAATATATTACCGGGTTTGTTTATTTTTACGGATGAATTTTTAACACCTAACTCTGTAATTTTCTCACTAGTTTCTTCCACAATACCATCGTTAAGATCACCTGTTTTAAGCCAAGGAATATCTCCTCCATAGTATTCAGAATGTTTACGAGATGGAGTCGCACCAGCTGCCCATGCTCCAATATCCCCCAATCTAACCCATTCCCAACCATTAGGAATATCGAACGGCTTCTCATCGTCAGTAATCGGTGGAAGCGGCTTACTTTTCTTAATCTTGCCTTCTTTAATAAGTTGCTCCTTCTCAGCTTTGATCTTTTTCAACAAAACACTTGCAGGTTCATCATGGGGATCTTGCTCGACTAATTTTCCGCGCATTGCCAAATCCAGCACCTTAGACTTCAGCAAAGTCTGAAGTTTTGCGTATTGTTGAGTAGAAGATTCGACTTTGCGAAGCAAAGCGAATAGCTGCGCTATTTTAGCAGCGATTCGACTTTGCTCTGATAGTGGTGGTAAAGGAAACTCAGCCATTAATAAGTCATCTCGTGAAATGCCAGGTATCATACTTTTTGCCTTATTTTTTAATTCTTGAATATAGCTTTCAAGAAAAAACTTTTCATATTCCTTGCTTAACCCAAAAGCATTGTCTATTCCCATAATTTGCCTAGCAATATGGGCCTTTTCAACATTAAGCTCAGCTATTTTACCTATAGTTCCTTTAACTGATAAAATGATTGTACCTTTTGAAACTACAACACTGGGACTATCAATCCACTCTGAAATATGTATTTCTCCATTTTCAGTGATATTGCTAGCTCCCGTAATATAAGGAACTGAATCTTTACTCTTACTTGCGAGATGAAACTTTTTAGGAATATCACGTCCAGAAATCAAATTAATGACATCCCCCAATCTAACCCATTCCCAACTATCAGGAATATCAAAGGGCTTTTCATCATCAGTAATCGGAGCAAGCGGCTTACTTTTCTTAATCTTCTTTTCCTTAATTAGCTGTTCTTTTTCAGCCTTGATCTTCTCAAGCAATACACTAGCTGGCTCATCATTGGGATCCTGTGGTACCAGTTTCCCGCGCATGGCCAAATCCAAGATTTTTTCTCTTAAAGCCTGTGCATCAAAATCTAAAGTATTAGTCTTCATCGTCAATTCCTTCTAATGCCTTATTAAGTTCTGCAATTGCATCCCTAATCGCCTTAGATTTATCGTTCATCTCATCTAAGATTTCTTTCAATGAACGATCATCATGCTCTTCTTCATCATTCATCCAAGAAATATCAAGGCTAGTATTAGGACGCTTCAAAATTTCATCAATCGTAAACTTGCGCCATCTACCATTAGGATTTTTATCTTTATCCCAAGTTTCTTTTCTCTTTGAACGATCATCAACACAGAATAACTTCTCAAATTCCGCAAAGTCCTTATCATTCAATGGATTACGCTTACCAAATGACCGCATCTGGTGACGCATATCATAAATCCATGTTTCCTTGGTATTATCCTTGTCATTTTCACCACGAGTAAAGAATAATACATTTGTCTGCACACCTTGAGCGTAGAAAATCCCAGTAGGCAATCTCAAAATAGTATGCAAATTACACTTGTTGAGCAAGTCTTTTCTAATTGCTTCACCAACGCCATCTGCAAACAATACATTATCTGGCACAACTACGGCTGCTCTAGCTTTACCATCGTGCTTAAGTGAATTGTAGATAATTTGCAAGAAGTTAAGTTGCTTGTTTGAAGTCTCAAAGGTAATATCGTCACGAGTTGCGGACTTATCGTTATCAACACCTTTTTTAGTACCAAATGGTGGATTCGTTAATACTACATCAAAGTTCTTCATCCAATTACCATTAGATGATAAAGAATCCCCTAAATCTAATCGCCCATTCATACCATGAAGATACTGATTCATTAAGGCTAATCGGTGGGTAGTTTCAACAAGTTCCATTCCTGAGAAAGCTTCATTAACTTGAAACTCACCTTTTTCTTCAGATAAAGATGAGTAGTCATCATTTTTATCTTTAAGATACTGATCAGCTGCTACCATAAATCCAAAGGTACCAGCAGCCGGGTCATTACAACGATCTCCTAATTTAGGCCGTGTCATTCTTACCATCATATTAATTAAGACACGGGGAGTGAAGTATTGACCAGCTCCAGATTTAACTTCATTGGCGTTCTTTTCCATCAATCCTTCGTAAAGATCACCTAAGCCTTCATCCCTAGCTGACCACCAATCAAGACTATCAATATCCTTAATGATCTTCTCTAAACTAGCTGGCTTATGAATAGAAGTAGATGCATCTGAGTAGATTGCGTTGATCCTTGAGCTCTTCACAATTTGAGGATTACCTAAATCAAGTAACAATTGCTTATAGAAGTTACTTAATTCTAAGCCGTCCTTTGAAACAAGGTTATCCCAACGGTATTTTTCTGGAATATCGTTCTCTTCACCTTGTTCTTTGCTCATTTTTAAGAACAATATATAAGTTAATTCAGTAATGTAGTCTTGGTAACTAACACCATCATCCCGCAGGACGTTACACTCATTCCACAACTTTTGAACGATTTCTTGATTTTTCACTTGGGTTTGCTCCTTTGTTTTGTATCAATTTTATTATTTTACCAAATATTAGTTTGGACTACATAACTTTTATTTACTTAATATGCTACACAGGCCATCTATATTTATTACAGGCATAGCACCAAATTTTCCTTGTAAATATCTTTTAGCAAAAGAAATATCATGTCGACCTATATTGCGTGCGTCTTCAAAATCAAAAACTGATTTTAGATTACTTATCCCATGAAAATCTTTATCAATTAAATAGATTTGATCAATTCTTAAATCATTATCCATTAATTGTACATTATGTGTAGTAACTATAAACTGATTCAGGCTTTCCTTTGAATTAAAGATCTTTACTAATGCACTAGCTAGTTCAATATGAAATGCTTTACTAAAATCATCCATAATTATAGTTTTATCATTGCCCTCATTTTGAGCAAATACTATACTTAATACAATTTGTAGAATTTGCTGTAAGCCTGTAGACTCATTAGCTAGCTTAATTTCTTTTAAACCAATCATTTTATTATGATCGTAAATCTTATGAACTATATATATTCTTTTCAATAAATGATATGGCTCATCCTTAAGTCTAATATTATAAATATTAAGATCAGCAAAATTTAGAAAAGATACGATTTCTTTTCTAAAGGCTTTATTTTCCAGTTGGCTCAAAAATTTTTCTTGATTAAACATTGCAAGATTATCATGAATAAATAGCAAATCATTAGCAAACCACTTATAAACGGCAATACAATCTGCATCATTTTCAGATTGTGCTAAATATAGGAATAAAGAATTATCTCTAAGCTTAGGAATGCTGTCTTCTAAAAGCTTGTTAGAAACTTGAATGTCATTTCCATTTCGAGAAAAGATTTCTTTTTCCTTGTTGCCACTAATTAAGGTTAATACTTCACTGGTAATGCTCTCTCGATTGTAACTAAATGAATAGTCATAGATTTTGTTCTTTAACTCAAGCTTCACTTCAAAGTAAGTATCTTCAATCTTGGACTTTTCATCAAACAAAAAAGGATAATAATTTAACTTATCAGTTACGGCTTGAGTTGGACGTGTTACTATTCCTTCCATTGTTTGTAAAGCTTGAATCAATTGAGACTTACCTGAACCGTTTGGACCAAATAACAATAAGCTTTTTAATAATGATGGATTTTTACTTGAGAAAGTATTAGTTTCTTTTAATTTACGTAGTCTATTGCCTGTCTCTGCAGACAAGGTAGTGCGCTCTTTAAAAGAAGCATAATTTTTAACAGTGAACTCGATTAACATATTGTATTCCTCCGTGTTAATTTAAGTTTAGCACGCACCCTTTTTATCACAGCTTTTCATGATTAAAAGCAAAAAATGCCAGTAATGGCATTTTTAAACATATAAATTCTCATTCAACACGTAAATAATCTGATCAGCATTTTCTGGAAAGATCTTCTTAATTTGCTTATAACCCCCGTGACGTTTAAAGAAATAGTTATCATCAAAGGCTTTCTCAGCATTTGGCCCCAATACAGTAGATGAAATTAATTGGTTCTCAATTCTCTTCAACCATTTCTTTTGAGGAATAGTCCAATCAGCTAAACCATAAACTTTTTGCATGGCATTATGAATTCTAACATCATGATCCACCAACTCAGATCCAGCCGCAGCTTGTCTAATGAAGCT
>JAHLFT010000117.1 GCA_018883635.1 Candidatus Lactobacillus pullistercoris | reverse complement strand
TCGTAATTTAGGAACATTCTTATCAGTAAATAAATCTTGAAGCATCGCTTTTTTCAACAACTTTAATTGCTGCAATTTTCGTTGCTGAAGTGAAATTAATTTTTCTAGTTTAAGAAAAAGGGTACATATTTGTCGTTGTTCTTCAACTTCTGGGAAAATCACGTTGTGATTTATAACTTCTTTATTAGCAATTTTCATATCATGCTTTGCTCCAATATTTACTATTGGCTTTAAATATTTATTTAATCGAAGATTGTCATTAAAATAAAGTTCTACAAAATTGGAACAAACATATTTAGTAGGATTGTATACAGCATATAAAGTCGATACAATACCGCTCTTATGCTTGTTAACTTTAATTACGCCATAGGGATTGTTTTTAATTGGCGATTTAGTATAAACCACATCATTAGTATTTACTACTTTATAATTAGTTAATGTTTTACCAGCAAAAGAGCGTCCTTGGAACTTAATTTGATTAACAATACCATATTTTCCAGAAACTGATAAAACATCAAATTTATCGAACGAATTATCTAAGTTTTTTTGAGATGATACTGTAATAAAGTGTTTTAACAAACGTTGCGCCCAATCGAAAATGAGACAAATAACTTAGAGAATTTTGCTATACTTGGGTTATTAACATAAACGAAAAGAGTAAAGTGATGAAGAAATATAATGAGTTAACTAGGCATGAACAAGAAGCTTATTTAATGCTTCCCATATTAACCGAACTTAAGAAATTAGGTGGGCAATCAACTACTAAGGATTTGAAACGATCTGTGGTTGCTAATGACTCAAGCATTCCAGAAAATACATTAACTGATTTTAAGACTTCTAGAAAAGGTTCAAAGTATTTACCTTTTAACTTTAGTTTCAATTTTGCTGTTGCAAATTTAATCTTAGCGGAAATGCTAAAACGGCCTAAAACCGGAATCGTAAAGTTAACTGAAAAGGGTAGAGAATTTAAAGGAAATGGGACAGAGTTAAGTGAACAAGTATATAAAGTTTCAGTGCCTTTGTGGAAAGACAAGAGTAAGCGAAATCAAAGTATAAATGATACTGGTAATAATGAAGAGGTAGTGGCCAAACCAGATGAAGATTCAGATGACGAAGAGAGTTGGCGAAGTGAAATTTTAAGTGCGTTGATGAACCTCTCGCCAGCAAAATTTGAATTATTCTGTCGTGCTTTAGTTAAAAGAATGAAAGTAGATATAGATGAGAATGTTGGAACTAAGTTAACTGGTGATGGCGGATTAGACGGATATGGCTATATAACAACCGATGACTTTAGAACTTCTCGTGTTGCCATTCAAGCTAAACGTTGGTCAATAAATAACTCAGTTTCGTCTCCTGAAATTGATAAATTCAGAGGTGCAATGGATAAGTTTCGAGCAGAGTTTGGTATTTTTATTACTACTTCGATGTTTACTAGAGATGCTATCAAAGCCTCGAGAGCCGGAACCAGAGTGATAACTCTAATTGACGGAGATAAGTTAATTGATCTAGTGACCAAATACGAGTTATATGTAAAACCGGTCACTGTTTATAAGCTAGAAGACTTTTTTAGAGAAGAAAATTAATTATATTAGAAAGCAAAAGATTATGCGCAAACTAAGTGAATTTGATTATAAATTAGATACATATACTTCAAATGATCAAATTTTAGAGGACTTAAGAGAAAACTTTGTTAATTCTTATCCTGTTAAATACATTAGAAATCAAATGACATTAGATGATTATTGTGAGGGAAAGGGTAAAAAAGATACTTTTTGTAATCGATTAGAAAGAGAGCTAATTGGTTTAGGCAGTATTAAAGGCGCAACTGCTTCAAAATTTGGAATTTATTACAGTCAAGAAAAACACAAGTATCTTATAAATAAGGTCTGGCGAATACCTCAGAATAATCCGAATTTAAAGTTATCTTTTGATAAGCTAAGAAATGCAATTGCAGACCTAATCGAATTAGGAAAGGCAGGAGATGAAGAGGCTATCCAAAAGCATCCCTTAGCAACAATGGTAAAGATGAAGATTTTATCTGTATATTACCCTGATAAATATCTCAATATTTTTTCAGATAGAATGCTAAACTTTTTTACATATCAATTTTATGAAGACGATTTATCTAAGAATCTTAATAGATTTGAAAAACAAAAATTACTCTTAGATTTAAAATCTGAAGATAAGGCCATGCAGAATTGGAATAATATTAAGTATGGTAATTATTTATACCATTTATTTCCGCAAGCTTTTGCTCTAGGTAAGGAAAACAAGGAACAGATACAGGAAAAGTACCAGTTATTAACTCCCGATATAGATAATAAAACAATCATTAAAGAGCCAATTGTTTATGAAAAGCAAGCTGTAAAATTTAACTCTCGAAAAGTAAAAAAATATAGTCAAGGTATTTCAAAAATAGACTACGTTCAGAAACAAAAGACAAACATTGTTATTGGATATACTGGAGAAAAACAAGTACTTGAATATGAGAGAAAAAGGCTGAGTAATCATCCTGATTTACAAAGACGAATAAAATGGCAATCTCAAGAATCTGATGCAATTGGATACGATATTCTATCTTATGACAAAGATGGTACTGAGCGTCAAATAGAAGTCAAAAGTACCAATGCTCAGCCTAGTGATAAATTTCATTTTGTTCTGACAGAAAATGAAAGACAACATGCATTGAAATTGACTAATTATTGGATCTACTATGTTTTTAGTATTGATAATCAACCGACTATTTATAAAATCAAAAATCCATTTAAGGATGATTTAGTACAAATTGAACCCATTAAATACAAAGTTAATATTAGAGTCAAAGATATGTAACCATGGCAGATATGATTCCGAAAAGTTAATGAAAACCATTTTTCAAAAAGATTTGATCAATATCAAAAAATAAATTGGTAGTTATCGCGTCTGGTGTTGGAGGGGGGAATATAACATTAAAGTATGGACAATCCAACCATGGTCAGTGTGGTTGCAAATCAAAAAGAATGGTGTTTATTATACCAACGAAAATTTATCACAGTTACTTCATCCTCGTGATCATTTACTAGAAGATGAATTTACTAAAGCCTATCGCTGGATGGCTAAACAGATGCAAGAAAAAATTTCTTTACCTCCGGAAAATGCAACTACACCTATCTGATGTTGGTATGCGCAAGATGACCGCACTGTTTCCAAAAATAGGTATTATTCAAATCAAGCTTGTATCGAGTTAGAATTGCCTGCAAATAAAATTTTATTAAGCGATTTTGATCTATGGCATGTAGTTTTAATGGATGGTTTTGTACCTCCAGATGATATGGATTTTGA
>JAHLFT010000017.1 GCA_018883635.1 Candidatus Lactobacillus pullistercoris | reverse complement strand
TCTTACTTAAGTACGTTCCACGTTTATTTTCTAAAGTCCATTCTTCAAAAATATGAATTTTATCCTTTTTAGTTAGTTTAGACATAGTAAAACCCTCGAGATTCATGTCCGAATTTCGAGGGTCACTACAGAATTATTTTTCAGATTCTTTTTTGTTTTGGGCTAATTTTTGATAGCCAGCGTTAATAAATTGATTTAATATTTGAACATCACGATACCACTGTTTATCTTTAACGAAGCGATGAGTACGATTTACGGCAAATGAGTCATGAATCATGTAAGTGAAAATCGTTTCCGCTTCTTTTTGCGACAGACCAGTTTTTTGCATAATCGAAGGAATAGTTTTATTACGTTCATGCACCATGATCCGTCAGATAATATATTCACTCAAATCGGGATCCATTAGAAATCGTTGATATTTATCAGAATTACCAACTCTTTGACAATCTGGAATAAGCGATTCATTTTGTTTTAAATAATTAATTGAACAACTACCATCGTTTTGACTACCAATGCCAGTATCTTCAGTTAAAGAGAGAGCATCATCAAGAACTTCATTTAAAACATCAGTAATGGAATTGAAATGAAGATAAAAAGTTGAACGGGTTTTGTCTGCTTCTTTACAGATTTGAGTAATGGTTACTTTGTTATAACATTCTTTTTTGAATAATTTTAAAAATGTATCTTTAATTATGCGGATAGTATATAAAGTCCGCCGATCAGTTTTGCGCTTTTTAATTGCTTGCATAAAATCACCTACTTTGTTTATATTTTAGAAAAGTTAGGCATTTGGTGCAGTAAAACGCTCAATAATATCTCTTTGATTAGGAAAGAGCTCCAATAATTTATCTTTTCTTGGTACTAAAATTTCACCAGAACCATTAGTTGGAATCTCTGTATTAATTTGTGAAAAGCCCACTACAGTATCATTTGCGTCTTCGATGGCAAAGAAGGTTCCAGAATCGGCATAAAAGCCGTGAACTTCACCTTTAGATTTATCTAATCCAAGTCGGACACTGTAATATTGACCATCTTGGGTGAAGCAGTGAACGATAGCAGCGTCGCCCAGTGAATACATCCATGATTGACCATATTGAACAGTGTGCAAATGAGAATGATGCGTTTGATCAATCATTAGATACATCGGCATACTGCCAGGACGAAAACTACAATCAATTTGATAATTAGGGTAGAAAGTTTGCATCATTTCTTCCTGCTTTTTAATTTGTTCAGGAGTTAAGTGCGACTTAGGTTTTGCTTTTTCGGGTCCTTCGGTTGTGGTGTCAAAACTTTTACCGGTAAGAAGTTCTTTAAAGGCTGTATCAATCGATGATGAAAATCCAATCGATTTTTCTTTAATTAAATCAGGAATCAATAATTCACCTTTATTGATCGTGATATAGCGAATATTTTCATCAGAAGCAACCAGTTGCATACTAGGCGCTTTAATCATTTGATTACGTGGGCCAATTCCTAGTTCAAAAATAACTAACCTTTTACCTTCGTTAGTTTGGATAAAGTTTTGAAAGGCAGCAAGGCGATTTTGATTAATTTGAAAACCTTGACTTTCAGTTGTATTAATTTCAAATGGAGCACCGCAAGTATCGCACTTGGGAATATTAGCTTCAGTTAAGGTTCCTGCTTGATCTTTTTCATAAAATTCATGAATCTTTTGGTCTAATTTGTAAACTCCATGTTTATCGGGATGTTTAGAACAAATCGCTTCCAACCAATTGCCTTCAATTTCAAAAGTATTTGTTAAACTAGCCAAATCAAAGTGGTGATCAACGTTAGAAGTCCCAATATAGTAGGGTTTGTCACCAATAATCTTTTTTAGATCATTCATATAGCTAGTTTCTTCATAATTATTGCTATAGTATTCAACAGCTCTATTAGTTACACGCCAAGAATCTCGTGTAATTTTTTATTATTAGCAAAAAGATTTAAACCTTCAGAAATTGAGAAGCCATTTCTGGCGGTTACTAAAATTTCATCGGCATTGTCTAACCATTTTTTTGCAGTACTTGCAGCTTTGTTAGTCATTGTTTTTCTCCTTAATTTTTCGCAGTTTCTTTAAGAACTTCGTTGATATTATCATATATTAAAAGAGAACGATCTTAAATTGCGGGGTTAGTAGTTGCATCTTTAGGATTAATATTAATATAGAAAGAATTTTTTATATATTGTGTCATTGCCCAAAAAGGTTCCTGGATAAACATCGGTGTTATGCGGCCGACGCCCATTTCAAGAAATAATAATATTTCGCCTTTATGTTTAACTAAAAACTTGTTAATCTTCTGATATTCATAGTTGTAACGTTCATCTTCGAGAAATTGTGGTCCCCGAATCCAATTTGTTAAAGGAGAACCATCGACTTTACTTTTAGGAAAGTATTTACGGTCTAATTTATTATCCTTAATTTTTGGTAAAAGTTCTTTCAGAAATGGAGCTAAAGGATAAAGATTTTTATCAGCTGCTGTATTGGTACTTTGCAAGAATCCCATGAACCCTGTATTTCACTAACTTTATCTTCGGCAAAAAATTTCTTAAAAATACCGTCTTGATTGGTTGTAATGTAATGTACCGGTTTGTCTCCAATTACATTTTTGAGATATTCATAAGTTGGTTTTTGCGGTGGAACGGTATGGATGAAATTAGCTAATTTTAAAAAGAAAGCCCATTTTTTTCTAAACTATCAAAGTGGTTGTAATAACCTTGAAAAAGGCCGTTGAAATGATATTTTTGATAAAAATCACCAAAGTACTTTTGAAAAAGGGGACTGTCAGCTGAATACCAAAAATCCATCCCTGCGGCATCAGATATTCCACTACCACCACCGACAAGAATTGCGTCGGCGGCCTTTATTTGCTTTATTAATTCATCAATTTTATTCATTATTTTCACCTCAAGTTTTAAACAGTATATCTTTTTATAGATACTTGTTGTTTTTTTACTGCATTAATCATAATTAGAATGAAAAAATGAATGAAGAACAGATTTGAAAATGTGTAGCGAAAAAATCGAAAATTAGAGACAATTTTTGATTTTTGTCATTAAATCTCGATATTATAAATAATATATATATGGATATAACAAAGATAGGACTAACAGAATATTCTTCAGAAGTATTGTCCAAATCTTTAAAAGAATTTATTAATAATAAGATTAACGGATAATAAAGCATGGATATTAAGAATCACTTCAAAGTATTCCGGAAAAAGTGAAAATATTATTATCACATTTTTAATAGGCGAGATTATAATTTAGATAAATTTTCATACATTAATACTAAGGAATAGTTTATTGCTAATATTGATGACGAGACCATTAACTTGGATGAATTCAATATCGATGAGCTTAATTAAAAACTGCAAAAAATATAGAAATTAGTCTTTTTCATTAAAGAAGTAATTTTATTGCGTACATCATCTGGTACATAGTATAATAACTTATGAGGTGAATATCATGGATGCAACAATTTATACTCCAACAGGAGCTAGACGCAATTTATTTAATCTTATAAAGCAAGTTAACAAAGAACATACTCCAATTAATATTGAGTCCACAAAAGATGAGGCTGAAAGCGCTGTATTGATAAGTAAGTCAGATTGGGACGCTATTCAAGAAACTCTTTATCTTGAGTCTAATGGTGTAGGAGAAGTTGTAAGAAAACGTGAAAAAGATGATTCTGGCTTTACCGATATTGATGATATTAATTGGGATGAGCTATGATTCGAAAATATAGTGTTAGAATTAAAAACTCAGCTAAATCTGATTTAAAAAAGATTAAAAAAAGCAATCTTAAAACTAGCTTTCAAGATATTGTATATCAACTAAAAAAGGATCCTTATAAAAAGGATCAAGGATTTGAAAAACTAGAACCACCAATTTCTGACAAATTTTCACGCAGAATTAATATAAAGCATCGAGTTGTTTATACTATCGATGATACTAATAAGATAGTAAATATTTTTTCAGCTTGGTAACATCATAAATGAGATAGTAAATTTAAAGTAGTATTAAAGGAAGGCCGAAAATGCTTTCTTTTTTTGCTGCTTTTCATGGTATTTTAGTCATAGTAAAAGTAGAAAGGAATTTCGAACATGACTGTTAAAAGATTAGAAAATAACAGCGATGTAAATGTAGTGGCTGAAGAAGTTAAAATCTTAACTAACTTACTTAACGAATCTACAGAACAATTAATTGGTAAAGAACTTTTCATTAAAATTCAAAACTTAATTAAAATTTCTGCAGATAAAAATTATCAAGATCTCGAAAAGCAAATTGCCAATTTAGATAATCGTGAAATGATTGTCACTGCACGTTATTTTGCTACATTGCCACTTTTGATCAATATTTCCGAAGATGTGGAATTGGCCAGCAAGGTTAATGTCCTGAACAATACCGATCAAGATTACTTGGGTAAATTGAGTGATACAATCGATATGGTTACACAAAAGAAAAATGCCAAAGAAATTTTGGAGAAGGTAAATGTAGTTCCCGTATTAACTGCCCACCCAACTCAAGTACAAAGAAAGACGGTCCTTGAATTAACCAACAAACTTCACGCTCTTTTACGTAATTATCGTGAAGTTAAAAATGGAATTATCAACCGTAATGAATGGACAGAAGAACTACGTGCTTGCATTGAAATTTTAATGCAAACTGATATTATTCGTGGTCACAAATTAAAAGTAGGTAATGAAATTACCAATGTATTGACTTACTATCCTAAATCTTTAATTCCAGCGATAACTAAGTTTACTGCGCGTTATAAAGAACTAGCTAAGAAACATGGTTTAGTTATTCCTGATGCTACACCAATTACGATGGGGATGTGGATCGGTGGAGACCGTGATGGCAATCCATATGTTACTGCTGATACTTTAAAATTAAGTGCAACGCTTCAAAGCCAAGTTATTTTTGAATATTACATTAAACAAATCAATCAGCTTTATCGCGCACTTTCTTTATCTACTTCTTATATGAAGCCTTCAAAAGAAGTACTGCATTTGTCAGAATTATCCAATGATGATTCACCATTCAGAATTAATGAACCTTATAGACGTGCTTTCTACTATATTGAGAGTCGTTTAGTTCGCACCGAACAAGAATTGTTAAATATCACTAATCAACATAGTTTTCTTAAGGAGCGCGATCTTGAACATTTAGATCAGATTCCTTCCTATGAAAATGCGCAAGAATTTAAGGCTGATCTTAAATTAATCAAGACGTCATTAGAGGAGAATCACGATCAAGCAGTAGTTAAGAGTTACTTTACTGAAATTTTGGAAGCAACCGATGTTTTCGGTTTTCATTTAGCTACAATTGATATGCGTCAAGATTCTAGCGTTAATGAAGCATGCGTGGCAGAACTACTCAAGAGTGCGGAAATTTGTGATCATTACAGTGATTTAAGTGAGGAAGAAAAGGTAAGTCTATTACTTAACGAATTAAATAATAATACTGGCAGTCTGCATGCAAATAACAAACCTAAATCAGAATTATTACAAAAAGAATTAAAGATTTATCAAACAGCTCGGATGCTTAAAGATCGTTTAGGCGAAGATGTCATCAAGCAACATATTATTTCTCATACTGAAAGTGTTTCTGACATGTTAGAACAAGCAGTTATGCTCAAAGAATATGATTTGCTTGATAATAAAGGGGTTCGCATTCAAGTTGTGCCTTTATTTGAAACTGTGGAAGATCTGAATAATGCTAGAGAAATTATGAAGCAATATTTAGGCTTAAACATAGTTAAAAACTGGCTGACTGCGCAAAATAATTATCAAGAAATAATGTTAGGTTATTCTGATTCAAATAAAGACGGAGGCTATTTAGCTTCATGTTGGAATCTTTATAAAGCGCAAAAAGATCTGACTGCTATTGGTGAAGAATTAGGAATAAAGATTACCTTCATGCATGGTCGTGGCGGTACCGTTGGCCGCGGTGGTGGTCCATCTTATAAAGCTATTACTGCACAACCATTTAAGTCGATCAATGACCGCATCAGAATGACAGAGCAAGGCGAAATTATTCAGAATAAGTATGGTAATCCAGATACGGCTTATTATAATTTAGAAATGCTAGTTTCTGCGACGATTGATCGAATTGCTTCAAAGCAAATTGTTAGTCAAGAATATATTGACGAATTCCGTTCTTCAATGGATAAAATTGTTACTGAAAGTAATGAGATTTATAAAAAGCTTGTTTTTGATAATCCGCATTTTCTTGATTATTTCCTCCAAGCTACTCCAATTAAAGAAATTTCTAAATTAAATATTGGTTCTCGTCCAGCTTCAAGAAAGAAGCTCTCTGACTTTTCTAGTCTAAGAGCTATTCCATGGGTCTTTTCTTGGTCTCAAAGTAGAGTTATGTTTCCTGGTTGGTATGGTGTAGGGTCTGCTTTTAAGCACTTTATTGATGCTGATCCAAGTCACTTAAAAGAATTACGAATGATGTATGAAGGCTGGCCATTCTTCCACGCTTTACTTTCTAACGTAGATATGGTTTTATCCAAATCAAACATGGAAATTGCTAAGCAATACGCTGAACTATGTCAAGATGAAAAGACAAAATCAGTCTTTGATATTATTTATCAAGAATGGAAATTAACAAAAGAGATCATTCTTCAAATTGAAGGTCACGATGACTTGCTCAATGATGCACCGAACTTGAAGAACAGTTTAGCAGCTAGAATGCCATACTTTAATATTTTGAACTACATTCAACTCGAAATGATTAAACGTGATCGCGAAGAAGAGATCCAAGAGGTCTTTCAGAGCATAATTCCAATTACGATTAATGGTGTTGCTTCAGGTTTACGTAATTCCGGATAAAATTTAATAGAATACTAAAAAGACTTCATTTTTGAAGTCTTTTATTTTTGCCTTTTAAATATATGCTTACAATTAATAAATCTGCTATTCTAAAAGAAAAGAGTAGTAGAGAATAAGAAGACGAATGAAGGTAGTGCTATGCGACGACATAAAAGATTTTTCTTAATTGTATTTTTGGGTATTTGTTTTTTTATTAGTTTATTATTTTTAGTGCCACTTACTACTGGAATGGATTCAAGAGTTAAAGATCCTCAAAAGCAGTTCAAAGATTATATGGCATTTAACCACATTAATGGCATAATGTTGGTTAATGATAAAAAAGATCGCCCAATCGTCATCGAAAATAATGAAACAGCTAATAAAAGTCAATTAGTGAAGCCTAACCGATTATTTCCAATTGCTTCTCTTCAAAAGATTATTACTGGAACGGCAATTTATCAGTTGCAGCAACAAAAACAGTTAAGTTGGAATACTCCTTTATCAAAGTTTTACCCACAAATTTCGGGCAGTAGTGACATCTCAATTCGCGAGTTGATGAATCATACCAGCGGTTTGATCAATAATGCTCGTCCTTCTGAGCCACTTAAGAATCAGCAAGAACAGATTTCTTTTATGTTAAAACACATGAAATACGATCATCTTCATACTTGGGATTATCAGGATGTTGATTACGAATTGTTAGCAGCTATTATTAGTAATGAAGTAAATACCAGCTATAATGCCTATATCAAAAGTAATTTTGCTAAGCTGCTCAATCTGCAAACAATTAAAGATTTTTCTGAAGTAACAAAAAAAGAGGTTCCGCAAGCTATTGGCGGAAAAGTTGATTGGCATAAAGTTACCGTAACTACATCTTCGGATTTTGGTGCCGGTAACTTATTTATGTCACCAAGTGATTATTGTAAATTTGTAAATAACTATGTTTTGAAAGATCCTGAAATGATTAAGGAATTTCAAGAGCAGTCTCGTCATCAAGAAGTACATTATTTTGGTGGTGTGTATTTCAAAGGTAATGTGATCCGTGCCTATGGTAGTATTCCTGGATATAATTGTTGTTTTGTTGCTAATTACAAAACTAAAAAGATGGTTATGCTCTTTTCTAATAATATTGATTATTTTACTTTAAAAAGAACTGCAGATTATCTTTTGCATAGTTACATGGGAGTGGGATTATTTTAGTTAATTTAAGGATAAAAGGTAAGTACAAAAAAGTACTAATACTGTATGGAATTAAATAATTTAACTTAGAAAACATACTAACCTAAGTGTTGGATAATCTTTCGACGGAATAATTATCTAGCGCTTTTATTTTTGCTTTAAAATAAAAGTTGAGATTAAGCACTTAATGTCGAAAGCTTTTTGGGCACTTGATGCCGTATATTTCACCGGCTTTTCAGGGAATTTCATTGGAGTATGTTGGCTCTTTAAGCCTTGTTCAGAAAATTAATGACTGATAAGTTTGGTGAACCGTGTCTTTATCTCATTAGAGCAGATTTTGAAAGGATGGCTTATACCATAGTCTTTGGAATTGATGTTAGTAGTAAAAGTTGTGCTGTAAGTGTTTAGATTAAGAAAAAAGAGGTGAATTCTTTTCTATTTCCAATGACTTAATCGGTTTTAATGAGTTATTAGAACATTTACAGTGCTATAGATACTCAGTAGTTATCTTTGAAGCTACTGGCGTCTATTCCTTACCACTGCAGTCATTTTTAGATCACAATTACACGCGAATTAATCCATTAAAGGCTAAAAAGTTAATGGATAACAACTTGCGACATCTAAAAACGGATCGGACACATGCATTTAAGTTAGCGGAAATCCAATTTGATAAACCGCGGCCATTAACGCCTAAGCAAGACTATCTTTATCATGAAATGCAAAATGCTAGTCGTTTTTATGAAGAGTTGACCAAAGACTTGGTTATCTACAAGAATCGATTGCATCGAGCACTACAATCTACTTTTCCTCAGATTAAACAAGTATCTAGCAGTCATGCTGGTCAGGTCTATTGGCATATGGTTGACTTATTTCCACACGCTAAATTTGTCTTAGACAGTTCTTATAATCAAATTTTCTCTCAATTAGTTAAAATTAAAGGTGTCGGGACTGCTAGAGCTAATCAATTAACAAAAGAAGAAGCAGCGGAAAGAATTGAGCAAATTTCAAAGATGGGTGAAAGTGAAGGGTTAGATTTTAAATATTCGTCAACTTTGAACACAAACACCATGGATGCTCATCCTTTAGCGCAGTGGGCTAAGGATCAAGGTGATTATGATAAGGCAAAGAAGTTAAATGAGTTATTATTCAAAGCCTACTTCTCCGATAATTTAAAATTAACTGATCATCAAGTTTTACTAGATTTAGCGGTTGAAGCGGGGTATGACGAAAGCAAAGTCAGAAGCCTTTTAGATTCAAAAGATTATGAGCAAGCAGTAATTAGCGATGAAGTGTTTATTCAGCAGCAAGGTGTTCATGCAGTTCCGTTTATTATCATCGATGGTAAGGGCTATATGGGTGCGCAACCTCGTGAAGTATTTGAAAAAGAAATTAAAGATGGTTTAGCTAAGGAAAAGTAAATTGATGAAAATTTATGTTTAACCGGTGGTTAATGTCTTTCAGACCAATGCCTATTTTTATATTAATGAAGAAACTAAACATGGATTTTTAATTGATCCGGGTGCATAATATGATTTGCTGCTTAATTTAATTAAAGAAAAATATTGGCAAATTGATAAAGTCATTCTGACGCATGGGCACTTTGATCATTCTTATCAGGCAGCCAAGGTTGCTGATACTCTAAATATTCCGGTGGTAGTTAATGAACATGCTAAAGATTTTATGGCGAATGATGATTTAAATTTGGCAAGCAAATATCATCAACATGTAGTTTGGCCAAAGAATGTCATTTTATTAAAGAGTTTTAAATTAAGTTATTCATATTTTCGAAACAAATGTTCGTATAAAATATACCAAACATATGATCGGAAGAAAAGACAACTTTATAAATTAATCTAAAAATTGACTTTTTAACTGAGATTATTTAAGTACTTAGTTAGAATAAAAGGTAATTAAGATTAAGAAGAATATTTATGAAGGTATTGGTAATGGTGGAGATGGAGTAATAAATTGAATTTAATAATTCGCCCTGTAAATATGTTAGATTTAAATGCGGTAGTTAAAATTGAATCACAAGCTTTTAGTATGAATGAAGATATGACTAGAAAAGACATGATCGGTAGGATAAAAAATTATCCCGATACTTTTTTAGTAGCGGAAGTTGATTATCAGCTAGTAGGTCATATTTTTGGCCCGGCTTTTAATCAACCTTATATTAGGGATGAAATTTATTTTGAAAATCATCCTAATCGTAAAGCTGATCAATACCAAACAGTTTTAAGTTTAGCGGTTAGTCCCGAATTTCGAAAACAAGGAATTGCGACCGAATTATTAGATGAATTGTCTAAGGTAGCAAAGAGTCAAAATAGATTAGCTATTACTTTAATATGTTTGCCTAAGCTAATTTCATTTTATGAGAAACGTGGTTTTGTAAATAAAGGTAAAACTAGTGATGACATCCCTGATCCAGACGATGAAAGTAGTTATAACATGGTAAAAGAACTGTATAAAAAAGGATTTTCCACTTTGACATAAAATCCTTTTTTATAATCTCTGATTAACTTTTTGTACTTGAGATTTAACTTTCTTATAGATAATTAACCAGATAATCGTATAGCCAATAATATAGATTACAGTAAACACTAATAATGGCTTTACCATAATCGATATCCAATTATTAATTAAATAAAAGAAGAGATAATCGAAATAAATTACAATTGCATCAATCAGCGTTGCGACTCCTAGAGGAACTTTTTCAACTTTAAAAATAGCCCCAATTATATCAGCGATAAGAGCCATTAATAAACTAGATATTATATTAATATTTATTTCTGCCATTGGACGACTAGTTACGTTTTCGGTTAATTGATAACCATAATAAATGGTTACTAAAATAAGTGGACCAAATCTTGACGCAACTAATCCTCGTAAAATAAAATCCTTGATAAAGCGTTTCATAATTAATCAAGCTCCCTTCTTATTTTAGAAAAACAACGCCTAGAGACGTAATCTAATAATCCATTGTTCATAATCACATTTACTCCTACCGATTTTGTTTACTTAAATCGATTAATTTGATAGCGATTAGTAATGCTTGATTTGTTAATTCGCCAAAAATTGTTAGGTAACTCATCATTTAATTGATATATGCGCTTTTTTAAACGAAACCTTTTATTATCAGTGCATATTGCCCAAATTTTATTATCAATAACAGTAATTAATGTGATCTTATCCAATGAAAGTATAATTATATCTTTGTCATCATAAGCTGTAATCTGGTTAGAGTCGCCATTAGTCAATACATATTGTTTCAGATTATCAGTAAAATTAGTTTCTTCATGTACTTGTGCTTGTACAACTTCATCTTTGTATGGATTGATTAATAATTTGAACTTCATTTATCTGCCCCTTTCATTTTGAATTATATTAGATTTTATCTATAAAAACTGACTTTTAAAACTATTTGGTAAAAAGTTGTACTAATCGGTCATAAGCATAAATAATGTGTTTATATTTTTAATCATATATAATTTGATGAAAGGAAAGTGCTTTTAAAAATAGAAAAGGTGATTAATTATGAAACACAAATTTGGCTGGATTACTGCTGGAATTGGAATGATTAGTGCGATGGTAGTAAGTTCGATTTACTTTTATAAAAGAGATCAAGAAAAAAGAGGCACTGATAAAACAAATCCAACGAAATTATTAGCTAATATGACAGATTATACTAAGTCTAAATTAATTCAAACAAATTTAGCAAAAAATGATCAAATAAAAACAAATGGAGATAAATTTCCAAAATAACGCTTAATAATAAGAAAAAACAAGTATCAGAGGATAAATAAAGAAAAAGCGAGACAAATTAAACATGTCTCGTTTTTTTACATAATTAGATTTATTTTACTTTTTAATTAAGTTGTTCGTTTAAAGAAATCATCTCAAGCAAACTTTGTGCTGTCGACGAGCCTTCATTACCAACTTTTAATCCAGAACGTTGAAGTGCTTGTTCGATGTTTTCAGTAGTCAAAATGCCA
>JAHLFT010000116.1 GCA_018883635.1 Candidatus Lactobacillus pullistercoris | reverse complement strand
AAAAGCCGTTTACGTTGTTTCGATGATTGTCATTGTAGTCTCAATTGTGTTGAATCAACTGTATCGAGATCGAAAATTGAAGAAAAATTAGGTTAATGAGCCACATGCAAAGTAGAGCATGTGGCTTTTTTACTGGAAATTTAATTTCAGCATTTTTATTATATCTACATATATTGAAATATTATTTCTATGAAAGTAAAATAGAGTTAAAAGCAAGGTGATTAAATGAATGTTAGAGATAGAATTTTAGAGAATTATACAGAGTTAAAAAAATCATCACGTATTATTGCTGATGCGGTACTTGAAAATCCAAAAATTTTGTTAAATAAAAATGCTAAAGAAATAGGGAATTATACTAATACATCTGCAGCATCAGTAATTCGTTTTTGTAAGCAATTAAATTATAAAGGGTTAAAGGACTTTCAAATCGATTTAGCTCAAAGTACTGTCAAACAGTCACAACTTAAGCCAATAGATATGATTGTAACTAAAGATGACAAAGCTGATGAAGTTATGACTAAATTAAGGGTTAGTTTGAGTCAAAACTTTGAAGATTTATCTAAGACTATTGATATCAAGGATTTACAAAAAGCTGTATCCTTAATTAAAAAAAGTCGAGCTGTGTATATAGCTGGTATTGGGGCTTCAAGCTTTTCTGCTAAGGATCTTTTTTATAAATTCATTAGAAGTGGAAAAACGGTTTTTTATAATGATGATGTCCACATTGCATTAGAGAGAATATACTATTCAACGCCAAAAGATGTCATGATATGTTTTTCTTATAGCGGATTGACTCAGGAACTATTACTTGCAGTTAAACAAGCTAAAAAAAATAAAACACCAATTGTTGCAGTGACTAGAAAATCCGAATCCCCTTTGAGTAAATTAGCAGATATAAATTTAAAATTACCGGATCATGAATCGCTGATGAGAGTTGGTGCTATAAATTCAACTTTTGCTCAAATGTTTATTTCAAATGTGCTTTATTTATGCTCAATTTCAAGTGATTTAGGTGAGGTAAAACAAGAAATGGAGGCTACAGGAAAGCTTCTCGAAAAATTAAAAGAAAGGAATGATTAATATGAATATCAAGGATTTAACTACAGAGAAAAGAAACAGTGCAACTATGCATATCGATAATATGTCAACTTTAGATATGGTTAAAACTATTAATAAAGAAGATCAGAAAGTTGCTGAAGCAGTAGGAACTCAGGAGGAGCAAATTGCTCAGGCAATTGACATGGCTTCTAAGAAATACCATGATGGTGGACGATTAATATATATTGGAGCTGGCACTAGTGGAAGATTAGGTATATTAGATGCAGTAGAGTTAGTACCAACGTATGGAATTAGCCCTGATCATGCAATAGGATTAATTGCTGGCGGTAAAACTGCAATGTATTTAGCTGTTGAAGGTGCAGAAGATTCAGAATCACTTGCTGCTGAAGACTTAGGTAAGCTAAATTTAACTAGTAAAGATGTAGTTCTAGGATTAGCTGCTAGTGGTCGAACGCCATATGTTATTGGAGGATTAGACTATGCACAAAAAATCGGTGCAGGGACAATTTCAATTGCCTGTGTTAATAATAGTTTAATTGGAAAACATGCAGAAATAGCTATTGAAGCTGTAGTAGGGCCTGAAGTAATTACTGGATCAACTAGAATGAAAGCAGGAACTGCACAAAAGATGATCTTAAATACGATTTCAACGGGCGTAATGATTAAACAAGGAAAAGTTTATCAAAATGTTATGATTGATGTCTTGCCTACTAATAAAAAGCTAGTAAATCGAGCAATTAGAATTATTACGTCAGTTACTAACGTATCAATAGAGCAGGCGAAAAATGTCTTGCTTAAAGCTGATAAAAATGTAGGATTAGCAATTGTTATGGCAAAAACAGGGTTAAATAGTGATGATGCAAGTAAACTATTAGAAAAAAATAATAACAATGTCAGCCAAGTTTTAAATAATTAGCTATACTTTGAAATTAAATTTCAAAAATCATTGATTATATGTCTTAAAAGTGATAATTTGGTATTGAAGTAAGCGCTTACTAATAAAGAATAATGAAATATTATTTCTATTTGTACAAAAATTGTATATTAGTGATTGCTTTTTCAAAAGAGTTTTGATAATACTACTTTGCTAATGAATATTAGTAATAAGTAAGGGAGGGAGAATAATGAAACATCGCAATTTTTTATTAGTTGCTCTTTCAGTTTTACTTTTAGGAGCAGGCTTAACTGGATGCAGTCAGAAAAAAGAGGCTACAGCTACTCCGGCTGTTACACCTCATAAGAGTCAAGTTGTTACAACAACTATGTATTCGAAAAAATTACATATGGATTGGAATTATGATGTATATTTACCAGCAGGTTACAATCCAAAAAGCAGTAAAAGATATCCTGTTTTATATATGTTGCATGGAATCTATGGTAATCATAGAAACTTGCTAGAAAGATTTAATTCTCAACAAATTCTTGATGGAGAAATTCATCGCTGTAATAAAAAGATGATCGTAGTTTTTGTTGATGGCTTTAATAGCTTTTATATTAATCAAAAGCAAGGTGGGATGCAGATGGAAAGTGCCATCGTTGATGACATGGTCCCTACTATTAATAAATTGTATAAGACAGAAACCAATCCTAAACATGTAGGTATTGGTGGTATCTCAATGGGTGGATATGGTGCTGCCAGATTGGCTTTGAAATATCCAAATATTTTTGGAAATGGTGTTCTAATTTCTCCTGCAGTTTGGTACCGTTTGCCAAATAACAACCCAATTAAAACTTCACAGCATGCTTTTCAAGATGGAAAAAGTAACTGGGATTGGAAATTTTATGATAGTGTATTTCCAACTAGGTACATTAATAGTAAATCAGAGAAAGATAAGTTCTTTGTAGAGACTACTTCAAGTGATACTACCGTTCCAGTAAAAAATGTCGATCGCTTTGTGAAAACTCTTAAAAACCATGACATTAGTGTTAAGTTTGTAAGAGACAACGGTGGCAACCATAATTGGGCTTATTGGACTTCAGCAGCTCCACAAGCTTATCAATGGGCATTAGATAATTTAAATTAGGGGGTGTAAAAAATGAGCAAAGATAGTGAATTAGCCAGCAGCATCTTGAATGATATTGGTGGTAAAGACAACGTTTCCGCAGTTATTTCATGTATGACTCGTCTACGGATTAGTGTTAAAGATGATTCAAAAATTAATTTAGATCAGTTAAAGCGGCTTAATGGAGTTTTAGGAGTAGTTCAGTCTGAAACTTTACAAGTTGTACTGGGACCGGGAAAGGTTACTAAAGTTGGAACTGAATTTAGTAAATTAGCCGGTGTGCCACTTGGAGAAGAAGGCGGCGATGATTCCAATGAAACATTAGATGAAGTTAAAGCTAGAGCTCAAAAAAATAAAGCGGCACAAAAAGCTAAACATGATAAGCCTTTACAACGTGGATTGCATCATATTGCTAATGTTTTTATTCCTTTACTTCCAGGAATTATTGCTGCAGGTTTAGTCAATGGTATCTGCAATGTTATTGATTATCAATCTGGTAGTGCTTTTGCCAATGATTGGTGGTATTTAACTATTAAAACAATAGGATGGGGACTATTTGCATTCTTACCAATCTTTGTAGGGATGAATGCAGCTAAAGAATTTAAAGGTAGTGCAATTCTAGGTGGAATTGGTGGTGTATTCTGTTTAAATTTAACAGGTTTTGCTGCGTACCCTTTAAATTCACTGGCAGTATCAATGCCATTCACTAATAAGCCATATGTTGCTGGTGTTGGTGGTTTGCTTACCGCACTGTTTATGGGGATCTTTATCGCATGGACAGAAAGACAGATTAGAAAGTTTATGCCTAATGCTTTAGATACATTCTTAACACCTCTTTGCACCCTGATCTTTTGTGGTTTAATTTCAGTGGTTTTCTTACAACCAGTTGGTGGTTGGCTAACCAATATTATTTACGTGGCTATGGACTTCTTATATGATAAGTTAAGCTGGTTCGGCGGTTATATTTTATCGTCAACTTTCTTAGCATTAGTATCTGTTGGTTTGCATCAAGCTTTAACGCCAATTCATGTTATGCTGAATGACCCTACTGGTCCAACTCATGGAATTAACTATTTACTTCCTATTTTAATGATGGCCGGAGGTGGTCAAGTTGGTGCTGGTTTTGCTCTTTGGCTTAAGAGCAAAAATAAGCGTTTTAAAAATATGGTTATGAGTTCAATTCCTGTAGCTATTTTAGGAGTTGGTGAACCATTAATGTATGCTGTGACCTTACCATTAGGACGTCCATTTATTACGGCTTGTCTTGGTGCTGGTTTCGGTGGTGTTGCAGCATCATTATTCCATTTAGGTACTGTCTCACAGGGGGTATCTGGATTATTTGGACTGTTAATTATGCAGCCAGGTCAACAGGTTGAATTCTTGATTGCTTTGTTAATTTCTTATGTAGGTGGCTTTGTTTTAACATGGTTCTTTGGAATAGATGAAGCAAGAATTAATGAAGTCTTTCCTGAATGATAAAATTAAAGAAGTAATTGAAATCATTGTAACTATTACAATGATTTTTATTTTTAACGGAGAAGAAAAAATGCTAGGAATATCTGTATATTTCCAAGATTATGATGAAAACTATTTGAAAAAAGCAGCTCAAGCTGGTGCAAAATACGTTTTTACGTCACTTCAGATTCCAGAAGAAGATTATTCAGATCTGGATCAAAAATTACCTCGATTCTTTGAACTGTGTAATGAATTGGGGCTTGAAGTAATTCCCGATGTTTCTCCAGCAACTTTGGAAAAGCTAGGAATTAAAGAAGGCGATTTTGAGGCTTTAAAAGATAAGGGATTCAAGGCTTTAAGATTAGATTATGGTTTTGATGACTTTGATTTAATCAAAAAGCTACAAAGAAATTTCTTTATTTTATTAAATGCAAGTGTTGTGTCACTGGACTATTTAGATCGTGCCAGAAATGCAGGGGTTGATTTTGGTAAATTAGCTTTAACATATAATTTTTATCCGCATACAGATACAGGTATGGGATGGACAGATTTTAAACGTAAGAATTGGATGTTAAAGGACTATGGCTTAAGAACTCAAGCTTTTGTTCCTGGGGATGCACTTAAACGTTTCCCACTATATGAAGGCTTGCCAACTGTAGAAAAGCATCGTGGAGTTTCGCCTTACGTTGCAGCTGTTGAATTAATTCATGAAGCAAATGTGGATGATGTGTTTATTGGCGATAGCAAGGCGTCAATCAAAAATCTTCAGTATATTGTAGATTATCAAAAAGATAATATTTTAAA
>JAHLFT010000115.1 GCA_018883635.1 Candidatus Lactobacillus pullistercoris | reverse complement strand
GATGGTGTTGACTTCGTTCTTGAATGTACTGGTTTCTACACTAGCAAGGCTAAGTCACAAGCTCACCTTGACGCTGGTGCAAAGCGTGTATTGATTTCAGCTCCTGCTGGTAATGACTTGAAGACCATTGTTTACTCAGTAAACGATGATACTTTAACTGCAGACGACAAGATCGTTTCAGCTGGTTCATGTACTACTAACTCATTAGCACCAATGGTTAATGCTTTACAAAAGGAATTCGGTATTGAAGTTGGTACTATGACTACTATCCACGCTTACACTTCAACTCAAATGATTTTGGATGGTCCTGTACGTGGTGGTAACTTACGTTCAGCTCGTGCTGCTGCTATCAACATCATTCCTCACTCAACTGGTGCTGCTAAGGCTATTGGTCTTGTTGTTCCAGAATTAAATGGTAAGTTGAATGGTCACGCACAACGTGTACCAGTTCCAGATGGTTCAGAAACTGAATTGGTATCAATCTTGAAGAAGAAGGTTACTGCTGATGAAGTTAACGCAGCTATGAAGAAGTACGAAAGTCCTTCATTTGCATATGAACCAAACAACGTTGTTTCAAGCGACATTTTAGGTATGACTGCTGGTTCAATCTTTGACCCAACTCAAACTATGGTAACCACTGCAGGTGACAAGCAATTAGTTAAGACTGTTGCTTGGTACGACAACGAATACTCATTCACTTGCCAAATGGTTCGTACTTTGTTGAAGTTTGCTACTCTTTAATCATTAATTTTAATTAACTGATTAATATTAAGTGGTAATTGAGAAGGCGGAGGGAAATTCTTCCTTCCGCCTTTTTTTGAAGAAAAAAATATCAAAATAATCGGAGGATTATAATGGCTAAATTAATCGTTGACGATCTTGATGTTAAAGGCAAAAAGGTCTTAATGCGTGTGGACTTTAATGTTCCTATTAAAGATGGTGTTATTGGTGATGATAACCGTATCGTTGCCGCACTTCCAACTATTAAGCACATCATTGAACATGGTGGTAAGGCAATTCTTTTAAGTCACTTGGGTCGTGTAAAGTCAGATGCTGACAAGAAGGAATTATCATTAAAGCCAGTTGCTGAGCGTTTAAGTGAACTTCTTAAGAAGCCTGTAACTTTTGTACCATCAAACGAAGGCAAAGAAGTTGAAGACGCAATCAACAAGATGAACGATGGCGACGTTGTTGTTCTTGAAAACACTAGATTCCAAGATATTGACAATGACTTTGGCAAGCGTGAATCAGGTAATGATCCTAAGCTTGGTGAATACTGGGCAAGCCTTGGTGACATGTACGTAAATGATGCTTTTGGTACTGCTCACAGAAACCACGCTTCAAATGTTGGTATTGCTACTGCTATGAAGAAAGATGGAAAGCCTGTTGCAGCTGGTTTCTTAATGGAAAAGGAAATTAAGTTCTTAGGTAACGCTGTTGAAAATCCAGTTCACCCATTTGTAACTATTCTTGGTGGTGCTAAGGTTTCAGACAAGATCGCTGTAATTAAGAACTTAATTCCTAAGTCAGATCACATTTTAATCGGTGGTGGTATGGCTTACACCTTCTTAGCAGCTCAAGGTCACAAGATTGGTAAGTCATTGTTTGAAAAGGACAGAGTTGAACTTGCTAAGGAACTTTTGAAAGAGGCTGATGGCAAGATTGTTCTTCCAGTTGACAACGTAGCTGCAACTGAATTCTCAAACGATGCTTCACGTGAAGTTGTTGGTGACGATATTCCTGACAACATGATGGGTCTTGACATTGGTCCTAAGACTGTTGAAAAATTCAAGGAAATCTTAAAGGACGCTAAGACTGTTGTTTGGAACGGTCCTATGGGTGCCTTTGAAATGTCTAACTTCGCTAAGGGTACTTATGCAATTGCTGATGCCTTAGCTGACTTAACTGATGCAACAACTATTATCGGTGGTGGTGACTCAACTTCTGCTGTTAAGAAGTCTGGCGTTGCTGACAAGATTACCCACATTTCAACCGGTGGTGGTGCTTCACTTCAATACCTTGAAGGTAAAGAATTACCAGGTATTGCATGTATTTCAGATAAGTAGAAAAAAGGAAGGACATTATTATAATGCGTACACCAATTATTGCTGGTAACTGGAAGTTACATATGAACCCAGAAGAAACTACTGAGTTTGTTAATGCCGTTAAGGGTAAGTTACCTGACCCAAGTAAAGTTGAATCACTTATTTGTGCTCCAGCTGTTGATCTTGATGCTTTAAGAAAAGCTGCAGAAGGTTCAAACTTACATATCGGTGCAGAAAACTGTTACTTTGAAGACGAAGGTGCTTTCACTGGTGAAACTTCACCTAAGGTCTTAAAAGAAATGGGTATGGACTACGTAATTATTGGTCACTCAGAACGTCGTGGCTACTTCCACGAAACTGACGAAGACATTAACAAGAAGGCTAAGGCAATCTTTGCTAATGGCTTGAAGCCAATTATTTGCTGTGGTGAATCACTTGAAACCCGTGAAGCAAACAAGCAAGAAGACTGGGTTGTAGGTCAAATTAAGGCTGCTTTAGATGGTCTTAGTGCTGATCAAGTATCTTCACTTGTTATTGCTTATGAACCAATCTGGGCTATTGGTACTGGCAAGACTGCTTCATCAGACCAAGCTGAAGAAATGTGCAAGACTATCCGTGAAACTGTTAAGGACTTGTACAATGAAGAAACTGCAGAAAATGTTCGTATTCAATACGGTGGTTCTGTAAAGCCAGCTAATGTTAAAGAATTAATGTCAAAACCTGATATTGATGGTGGATTAGTTGGTGGTGCTTCACTTAAGCCTGATTCATACTTAGCATTAGTTAATTATCAAGATTAATTATTAACTGTTAAAAAACTCTGCGTAAGCAGAGCTTTTTTATTTTTTTAAGGATAAATGAATGCTTTATTAATAATTTTGTATCTTTTGGTTGCGATTTAAAATAAAAGAAGTATAATAGTCAATGGAAGTTGGGTTAGACATTAGCTTTAACTTCCAAAATTCAGTCTCTGCCAGTTCCTTATTACTCAATAAAAATAATTATGGCAGATACATCTATATCTATATCTATATCACTTTCTTGAGGGACAGTTATGAAAATAGTTCATAGCTGTCTTTCTTCTTATAATTTTAAATTTACAATATGAGGTTAATAATAGAATGATTAGAAAAGCCGAAAAAACAGATTTCCCGTTTATTTTTCCAATTTTAAATCAAATTTTTGATGAAATGCAAATGGAATCAATTCAAAAACTACCTGAATCAACATTTTATGATTTAATGCGGTTAGGATATTTATCTGAAAATTATAGATATTCTTATCGAAGAATTTGGGTTGATGCTGATCAAAATAGCAAAGTTCGTGGTTTAATCGATATGTATTCTTATAATGATCAAAAGATTATTGATTTTGCTTTGAAATCAAAGTATGCCAAAGTTGGATTGCCAACTACAACAGTAATTTTTGATGATCAAGAAGCTTGGCCACATGAATGGTATATTGATGCTTTAGCCACTAATCCAGATGATTGGGGTAAGGGAATTGGAGGAAGTCTTCTTGATGCTGCTTCTAAGATTGCAAAACAGCACGGCTATCATAAATTAAGCTTAAACGTCGATAAAGAAAACCCTCGCGCTCAAAGATTATATGAGTACAAAGGCTTTAAAACGACTAATGAAATGACTATCGGAGATCGTGTTTACGATCATATGATTAAAGAAGTCTAATTTGTATCTGCTGAAAATTTTTGAATTATTGGTGGAAAAATTGGCAACTTCAATGGTTTCATATGCCATTGAGTAAAAAGAATAGAAATTAATAAAATAAAAGGAACATCTTCTGGTAAAGAGATGTCACAAATTAGATCTACACCAGAATGACCAACAATTGTTTTGACACTTGCAACGTTTTTTAAACCAAAACGAAATTTGTAAGTGCCTTTTTTTATGCTCCCAGTTACCAAATAATTTAACCGGGTGACAAAAAATAAATTGGTTAGGGTACTATTGATTTTTTTAACTTTTATTAGAGAATGATCTATAACGTCTATTGAGTATGATGAGATAAATCCGCTGCCGTCAGCAAAAAGACGCCCAATTTCTTGGTTTTGGACATTATATAAATAAACAGTATGGTTTGGATTATCTAAATTACCACGGATAACATATTGGATTTTGCCAGCATTATTAGTAACCGGAATTTGTCCATATGCTTTTTCTTGATTAAGATGTAACAAAAAACGCATAATTGCTCACCTCTATTTATTGTTAGTCTTTATAAATACTTTTAGTATTTCTGCAACCCCGTTTTCATTATTAGTTTTAGTTTCCATTTGGGCAATTTGTTTAATTGCAGGGATAGCATTACCCATCGCTACACCTATTCCTGCTGCTTTAATCATGCTTTCATCATTAAGATTATCACCAATTGCGGCAATTTCATCTTTTTTAATTCCTCGCGTCTTTGCGTAATCAATTAGTGCAATCCCTTTTTGAGCACGAGCATTATTTATTTCGATATTTGAAGAAGAACTAGAAGTTACCGCAAAGTCGCCCAGCTGGTTTATTTGCTTAATGACATCTGTAAAAGCTTCATGACCTCGAGAATCAAAAGCAATAATTTTCATTATTTCCTCGTCACTATTAGAAAATAACTCTTTAAAACTTCTGACTTCTTTCATATTCATGATAGATTTATTACCAGCAGATATTGCAACAGCCTGTTTAAATGATATTCCTGGGTTTAAATCTACCATGACATGAGCAATATTTGTAATTCTAGTGTTTAAATTTTCTGTGTAGACATTATTAGTTGTTAAGATTTCAAAATAAAAATTCGTTTTATGGAGTAAATCAATTAATGCCAAAGCTTTTTGCCGCTCAATAGGGTGTTTAATAATTAAATCACCAGTAATATTGTAAACAAGAGCTCCATTTAAATTAATAAAGCCGGTATGAATATTTGCATCTTGTAAGAGTTGTTTAGATTCCTTGGGTGCTCTACCAGTTGCAATTAAAAATTCGATTCCATTTTTTTGTGCTTCTCGAATTACTCGTGAATTTTCATGAGAGACAGCCATCTCATTGTTGAATAATGTCCCATCGAGATCACAAGCTACTAATTTAATCATAGCTCTCCTCCATTATTTTATATTTTCATGATAACATAAAGAATAATAGAAGAGAGGTTTCAAAAACTAATGAAAAATCTAATTGGTAACGATTGGGATCCGATTTTAAATCCGGTTTTTGCAAGTGATGAATATCGAAAATTGCATGATTTTTTGAAAGAAGAATATGCTACAAAACAAATTTTTCCAGATATGTATCATATCTTTTCAGCTTTTAAGTTAACTTCTTTTTCAAAGACAAAGGTGGTTATTTTGGGTCAAGATCCATATCATAACCCGGGGCAAGCTAATGGAATGAGTTTTTCCGTAATGCCTGGAACTAATTTACCACCATCACTAAAAAATATTTATAAAGAATTATATGATGATGTTGGTGCACGACCAGTTAATCATGGTTATTTGAAAAAGTGGGCTGATGAAGGGGTACTCATGTTAAATGCAGTTTTAACTGTTCCTTATGGACACGCAAATGGTCATCAAGGAAAAGGCTGGGAGCAGGTGACTGATTCAGCGATTAAAGCATTAAGTCAGCGTGGTAAAGTTGTGTTTATCTTGTGGGGTCGGTTTGCCCAAAATAAAATTCCGTTAATTGATCAAAGTAAGAATTTTATTATAAAATCATCTCATCCAAGTCCATTTTCTGCCGATCGTGGTTTCTTTGGCTCACGTCCATTTTCAAGATGTAATGAGGCTTTGAAAAAATTCGGCGAAACACCAATTGATTGGCAACTTCCAGAAACTGTAACTCAAGATGATATTGCATAAATTTAGAAGGGAATAAATATGAGTGTATTTGATATCTTTAAAAAACAAGTAAAAGCAGCAGTAAATAAACCAAAATTAGTTTTTCCTGAAGGAAATGATGCACGCGTTCTTGATGCAGCTTTTAAATTGCAAGCAGAAGGCCTAGTTAATGTCATTTTATTGGGAAATGAACAGGAAATTTGCGATCAGGCTGCCAGTGATCATTTAAATTTAACTAATATTAAAATTGTTGATCCGGAAACTTATCCAGATTTTGATGAAATGTGTGAGCGCTTTGTAGAAATTCGTAAAGGGAAGAATACCCTTAGTGATGCTAAGAAAATGCTAAAATCTGTGACTTATTTCGGTACAATGTATGTCAAAATGGGCTTAGCTGATGGAATGGTATCTGGTGCTACTCATTCAACGGCAGATACTGTTAGACCGGCTTTACAGATTGTAAAGACAGCTCCAAATATGAAACGAGTATCTGGCGTCATGATCATGGAAAGAGGAGACGAACGTTATATTTTCGCAGATTGTGCAATGAATATCGATCCTGATAGTGAGACCCTTGCTGAAATTGGGTATCAAGCAGCAAAAGTAGCAAAAATGGTCGAAATCGATCCTAAAGTTGCCTTCTTAAGTTTTTCAACTAAAGGTTCTGCCAATGGTCCAATGGTTGATAAAGTAAAAACAGCTGTTGCAGAATTTCAAAAAGCTCATGCAAATATTCCAGCTGATGGTGAATTACAATTTGATGCAGCTTTTGTAGAAAGTGTTGGTCATCGTAAGGCTCCGGATTCTAAAGTTGCTGGAGAGGCAAATGTTTTTGTTTTCCCAGAATTACAATCTGGAAATATTGGTTACAAGATTGCACAAAGATTAGGTAACTTTACAGCTGTTGGTCCAGTATTGGAAGGTTTAGCTGCACCGATTAACGATTTATCACGTGGTGCAAGTGCTGAAGATATTTACTTCATGGGGATTTTAACGGCAGCCCAATCTTTACAAAAGGATGAATAAGATGAAAATAGAAATAAATTCTAGAGATGAAATGCAGCGTCTGGGTGCTGCAATCGCTGAGACGGCTGAAGCACATGATTTATTATTGTTAAATGGTGATCTTGGTGCTGGGAAAACCACTTTAACTCAAGGTATTGGTTGTGCTTTAGGAATTAGACGTCCCGTAAAAAGCCCTACTTTTACGATCGTAAGAGAATATCGGGAAGCAAAATTACCATTATTTCACATGGACTTTTATCGTCTTGAAAATGATGATTTGTCTTCAATTGATTTAAATGGATATTTGGCTGAAGAAGGTTTAGTCGTGATCGAATGGCCTCAATTGGTGATGTCAGATTTACCCGACAAATATTTGCAATTGACTATTAAGCGGGTCGATGACATTTGGAATTCAACTAAAAGAGTAGTTGATTTTCAAGCACATGGTAAACGTAATGAAGAATGGGTAAATAATATTTTGAAATTGTATAAAAAATAAAAAGGAGCTGGAATTTTCCAGTTCCTTTTATATTTGATAAATTAAATTTTTGATCGCTTCATCACCAAATTCTTTATTTTGATTAATTAAAATATTGGCACAGGCCTCACTATCACTCAGAGCGTTATGATGATGCCATAAATCGACGTTTAACGCTTCAGAAACAGTGTCTAATTTATGATTAGGTAATTCAGGCTCAAATAATTTACTAGTTGCCAATGTATCGATCACTAAGTAATGTGGTTCTTTAATACTGTAGCGCGCAAGAGATTGTCGCATCACATTTGTATCAAATCTTGCATTATGTGCAGCAACTAGCATCCCCGGTTGATACAAGTCTTTAATTTTAGGCCAAACTTCATTCATTGTTGGCGCATCTTTTACATCTTCAGCGGTTATTTGATGAACCTCAATATTACGTGCATCAAAGGGCATTTGCGGATTGATAACGGTATAAAATTCGTCGACAATTTTATTATCCCGTACCATTACCAATGCTAGAGAACAGGCACTTTCAGGATAATGATTAGCCGTTTCGAAATCCATCGCGATAAAATTCATAATCTTCTCCTTTTAATTGTATTTTCAGTATATCATAGGATGAAGCTAAAGGGTTTATGCGGTAAAATATGAACAGATTAAAAGAGAGGGGAACAACATGAAGTTACTTGATTTAAAAAATGAGGGAATAGATCTTAAAGAGCAGATTCCGCTTAGTAAATATACATTTACTAAAACCGGAGGTAAGGCAGACTTTTTAGCTTTTCCAAAAAATCTTGCTGAATTAAAGAAGTTAGTTCAAGTATCTAATGAAAATCAGATCCCTTTAACCATTATCGGTAATGCTTCTAATTTAATTATTAGAGATGGTGGTATTACTGGATTAGTAATAATTTTAACTGAAATGAACTCTATTAAAGTTGAAAATAATAAAGTATCAGCGCAAGCAGGGGCTAGAATTATTGATACTGCCTTTAAGAGTGCTCATGCTGGCTTAAGTGGAATGGAATTTGCCGCTGGAATTCCGGGTAGTATCGGTGGTGCCGTCTTTATGAATGCTGGTGCTTATGGCGGTGAAACACAGGATGTACTTGACAGCGTAACTGTTTTAACACGTAATGGAGAAATAAAAACATATACTAATTCTGAAATGGAATTTTCATATCGCCATTCGAAAGTTCAAGATACAAAAGATATTGTTGTCCAAGCTACATTTAAATTAAAACCTAAAGATAAGTCGGCTATTTTGGATGAAATGAATTACTTGAATGCTTTGCGTAGATACAAACAACCATTAGAATACCCATCATGTGGTAGTGTTTTTAAACGACCAAAAGGTCATTTTGTCGGCCCAATGATCATCAAAGCTGGACTACAGGGTACGCAAATTGGTGGCGCGCAAAATTCAATGAAACATGCTGGTTTCATCGTGAATAAGGGTGGAGCTACTGCGACAGATTACCTTGACTTAATTCATTACATTCAAAAGGTAATTAAAGAAAAATATGATATTGATCTTCATACTGAAGTGAGAATTATTGGTAAAAAATAATGGCACTTATTAAATTAAAACATATAAATAAACAGTATGATGATGGGTTCGTTGCACTGAAAAATATTAATTTAAAAATTGAATCAGGTAAATTCTATTCTTTACTTGGACCTAGTGGATCTGGTAAATCAACCATTTTGCGAATTATTGCTGGTTTTAGCCATCCTAGTCAGGGTCAAGTCCTTTTTGATGGCCAGGATATAACCGATTTGGATCCAAGTAAACGTCAGATTAATACAGTGTTTCAAAATTACGCTTTGTTTCCGCATTTAAATGTGTTTGATAATGTTGCTTTCGGTTTAAAAATAAAGAAAATGCCTTTACGGAAAATAAAGCCAGCTGTAAAAGAAGCTTTAAAAATGGTTCGTTTATCTGGATTTGCTAATCGTGAAATCTCTGAATTAAGTGGTGGTCAACAACAACGAGTCGCTATTGCACGGGCAATTGTCAATCAACCTAAGGTGCTTTTACTTGATGAATCTTTATCAGCCTTAGATAAAAGACTGAGAAAAGAAATGCAATTTGAATTAAGAGCGATTCAGAAAAAACTGGGGATTACTTTTATCTTTGTTACACATGACCAAGAAGAAGCTCTATCAATGAGTGATCAAATTTTTGTTTTAAATAATGGTGAAATTCAACAAAGTGGAACCCCGGTGGATATTTATGACGAGCCGATTAATGACTTTGTAGCTCGTTTTATTGGCGATTCTAATATCTTACCTGGCAGAATGATTAAGGATTATGAAGTTGAATTTGCCAACCAAAGATTTAAATGTGCCGATGCAGGAATGCGTCCAAATGAAAAAGTAGAAATTGTGATTCGACCTGAAGATTTAGATATTACAGAACCCGATCAAGGCAAGCTGGTTGTCACTGCACAAACGCAATTATTTTTGGGAGATCATTTTGAAATTAAAGCACTTGATACAGATGAAAATGAGTGGCTGATACATTCAACCAATGCTTGCTCATTAAATCAGAGATTGGGTCTTTATTTTGATCCTGAAGATATTCACGTTATGCGGAAACATGAATCGCAGGCAGATTTTGATGCACGTTTAGAAAGCTACGAGGAAGAAAGTAATGTTCAGTAAAAAAACTCGAACTTTATTTATAGTGCCATATTTGTTGTGGATTTTTTTATTTGTTATCTTGCCAATACTTTTAATTCTTTGGTATTCCTTTACTGATAGTAATAACCATTTTACTTTAGCTAATTTTGCCTTATTCTTCAAAAACGGTACTTTTTTAAAGATGATGCTTAATTCCTTTTGGTATGCTTTGATCATTACTGTTGTAACTCTATTAATTTCATATCCAGCGGCTTATTTTTTAACCAAAGTTAAAAATAGTCAAATTTGGTTATTGTTAATTATTCTACCGACGTGGATTAATCTTTTGTTAAAAGCATATGCTTTTATTGGTATTTTCAGTAATGGCGGCTTGTTTAACCAGTTTTTACATTTATTTGGAATTGGCCCTGTTAATTTCTTATTTACAGATTTTGCTTTTATTTTTGTCGCATCATATATTGAAATTCCATTTATGATTTTGCCGATATATAGTGCGATTAAAGAAATAAATCCTAACCTTATTCAGGCTTCAGAAGATTTAGGAGCAAGTCACTGGCAAACATTCAAGTATGTTTTATGGCCTTTATCAAGACCTGGGGTAGAAAGTGGCATTCAAGCAATTTTTATTCCTTCGCTTTCATTATTTATGTTAACTAGGTTGATTGGCGGGAATAAGGTGATTACTTTGGGAACAGCAATCGAAGAATACTTTATGACAACGATGAATTGGAATATGGGCTCGACCATCGGTGTGATTTTAATTGCTTTAATGGTTATTGTCATGCTAGTGACAGGTAAAACAAGAAAAAGAAAGAAGGTCAATTTATGAAAAAAAAGCATTTCTTTGCCAAAATTTATTTGACCTTTGTATTGATTATGCTCTATGTTCCCATTTTTTATTTAATTTATTTTTCCTTTTCTAGTGGGAAAAATATGAATAAATTTGAGCACTTTACCTTGGCCCATTATCAAACCCTTTTTCTTGATAATCGATTATTAACAATCTTTTTAGAAACAATTTTATTAGCAATTTTATCAAGCCTTGTCGCTACAATTATTGGTACTTTTGGTGCAATTGCAATTTCTAATTTAAATAAAAAAGGTCATAAAAATACTTTGCTGGCCTTCAACAATGTTTTGATGGTTTCGCCGGATGTTATTATTGGGGCAAGTTTTTTGATCTTCTTTACTGCACTAGGAATGGGATTGAATTTTGGCTCTGTACTTTTAAGTCATATTGCTTTTTCGATTCCGATAGTTGTTTTGATGGTTTTACCACGTTTAAAAGACTTAGATTTAGCTCTTATTGATGCGGCTAGGGATTTAGGGGCAAATAATTTCCAAGTTTTTACCAATGTAATCATTCCAGCAATTATGCCTGGCGTCTTTGCGGGAATGTTTATGGCGTTAACATATTCTTTAGATGATTTTGCTGTCACCTTTTTTGTAACCGGGAATGGTTTTTCAACACTTTCAGTTGAGATCTATTCTCGAGCAAGACAAGGGATCGATCTTGAAATAAATGCTCTAAGTACAGTTATGTTTTTGTTCGTTCTGATTTTAGTTTTAATTTACTATTTGATGACAACTAAGAAAGGCAAGAGAGGTAAGAGAATGCTTGGAGGGGTGGTTAAATAATGAAAAAAATCATTTACTCCATTTTAGGTCTTCTGCTTGTATGTGCGGGATTGGCTTATTGCGTTCATCGTTTAGATCAGCCAAAAATCTCAACGCAGAAGAAAAGTTTAATCATTTTTAACTGGGGAGATTATATAGATCCCGATCTAATTAAAAAGTTTGAAAAAGAATCAGGTTATCACGTAATCTATGAAACTTTTGATTCTAACGAAGCGATGTATACCAAGATTAAACAAGGTGGTACAGCTTATGACATTACTATCCCATCTGAATATATGGTCGCTAAAATGAAAAAAGCTCATCTTTTAGATAAACTGGATTTAACTAAAATTCCTAATTTGAAAAATATTAATCCAAATTTCTTAAATAAAAGTTTTGATCCAAGCAATGAATATTCTGTTCCTTATTTTTGGGGTACTTTAGGAGTTGTTTATAATGATCGCTATGTTAAGGCAAATGAAATAAAGACTTGGAATGATTTATGGAATAAAAAGTTTCGGCATCAAATTCTTTTAGTTGATTCTGCAAGGGATGCTATGGGATTGTCATTGGTATCTTTAGGTTATTCAATGAATACAACAAATCCAGTTAGATTAAAGCTTTCTTTGACAAAATTAAATGCATTAGCACCGAATGTTAAAGCGATTATTTCTGATGAAATGAAAATGTATTTGAGCCAAAATGAAGCAAAATTGGGGATTACGTGGTCTGGTGAAGCACATGAGATGATGGAAAATAATCCTCATCTTCATTACTTGATTCCATCTCCAGCTTCGAATCTATGGTTTGATAATTTAGTCATTCCTAAGACGGCTAAAAATAAAAAGGCGGCATATCAGTTTATTAATTTCATGTTAAGACCTAAGAATGCAGCGCAAAATGCTAAATATATTGGTTATGCCACGCCAAATGAAAAAGCTTTAAGATACTTACCTAAAAATTTAAAGGAAAATAAACAATTTTATCCAGATAAGCGTACTTTAAGTCATTTAGAGGTTTATCGGGACCTAGGTCCTAAAACTACCCAAGAATATAATGACTTATTCTTAGAATTTAAAATGAATGCGCGCTAAATTTGTTTATAATGATATACATATAGAAAGGAGCAACAATGAATAATTTTCATTTCTATATATCTAATCTTTTAACTTGGAATAATTTTTCTGTTGCTTTAGATGTATTGATCATTTGGTATTTAGTATACCGTCTAATTATGTTAATTAGAGGAACTAAAGCTGTTCAACTTGCAAAAGGAATTGTTTTAATTTTTATTATTAGAATAATTGCGGGCTTTTTGCAATTACATGCTTTAACTTATATCGTTGATCAAATTGTTTCTTGGTCAGTAGTTGGAATTATTGTAATTTTTCAACCTGAAATTAGACGAGGCTTGGAACATTTAGGGCGAATGCCAATGTTTGGTGGACGAGGAGTTAGCGCTCATGATCGCTCAGTTAAATTAGTGCAAGAATTAGATAAAGCAATTCAATACATGTCTAAGCGGCGGATCGGAGCTTTAATTACTTTACAAAGAGAAACCGGACTTGAAGATTATATTGAAACAGGAATTAAGCTTGATGCGGATGTTACAGGAGAATTATTGATTAATATTTTTATTCCTAATACTCCGCTTCATGATGGTGCAGTGATTATTAATAAAGATCGTATTGCTGTAGCTGCCGCATATTTACCTTTGTCAGATAGCAGTATGATTCCTAAACGGCTAGGTACAAGACACCGAGCAGCTGTCGGAATTTCGGAAGTAACAGATGCAATTACAATTGTTGTTTCTGAAGAAACTGGTGGCGTAACAATTACGCGGAACGGTCGTTTCTTGCTAGATTTGACAAGAGAAGAATATTTGAAATATTTAAATTCTGAGTTAGTACCTAAGGAAGAAAAAACACGTAAATGGTATCAAAAATTATTTGATAAAATTTGGAAGTGGGGTGCTGACCGATGAAAAACTTTTGGAACAGACCTTGGTTTGTTAGGATTGTCTCTCTTCTTTTAGCAATCCTGATTGTAATTTATATTGATTCAACTCAAACTGGATTTTTAACCCAGGGAGAAAATAATGTAACTAAACAAACAGCTACACAAACCCAATCTGTCAAAGTACCCTTGCAGGTGTCGGTAGATACTAATCAATATTACGTTGTGGGTTATCCTGAAAAAGTAAAAGTAACTTTAGAGGGATCAAATGCACTTGTAACTTCAACAATTAATACACAAAACTTTCGAGCCTATATTGATTTAACTGATAAAAAAGTTGGTGAACATCGAGTTCGGGTGCAAATTTCTGGTTTGAATAAGCAATTATCATATTCTGTAGATCCTAAATATATAAAAGTTAACATCCAAAGATTAAAATCTAGGACCATGCCTGTCGAAATAGAGTATAATAAAAATGCTGTAGCTAGTGGATATCATTTAGGTAAAGCTAGTGTTAATCCAGAGCAAGTTGAAGTAACTGGAGCACTAAGCGAAGTCAACCGGATTGATCGCATTGTGGCAAGAGTTTCTTTGCCTAATAACATCAATCACAATTATGAAAGACAAGTTATGCTAGTTGCCGAGGATAAATGGCGACACCAATTAAATGTTGTTGTTCAACCATCTTCAGCAAGAGTAGATTTACCTATTTCCATTTCGAAAAAGACCGTTAAGTTAAATCTAAATTCTGAAAATGAAGAAAGTAATAAGATCTATTCTGTTACGGCAAAACAAAATGATATTGTGATATATGGTGATAAGACTGAGCTAGAAAAAATCGATAATGTAAAATTAAATGTTGATTTACGGCATGTAAGTTCTTCGACTACCAAGACATATCAATTAAAGTTGCCTAAGGGTGTAGTTAGAGCTGAACCAAATTCGGTCGTAATTCAGATTAAGGTAAAAGATACAAGTAATTCAAAAGAGAGTTAAAAATACTTGAGAAAGGTTGTTTTTAAATGTTGAAATATTTTGGAACTGATGGTGTTCGTGGCGTTGCAAATCAAGGATTAACACCAGAAATGGCATTCAAACTTGGTCGTGATGGTGGTTATGTTTTAACCAAAGAAAAAGACGATGATAAACAAGCACGTGTTTTAGTTTCACGCGATACCCGTATGTCAGGGCAAATGCTTGAATATGCTTTGATTTCAGGATTACTATCTGTCGGAATTGAAGTTTTAGAAGTTGGCGTTATCACTACGCCAGGTCTTTCATATTTGGTTAGAGCACAAGGTGCTGATGCTGGTGTTCAAATTTCAGCTTCTCATAATCCTGTTGAAGATAATGGAATTAAATTCTTTGGTAGTGATGGCTTAAAGTTATCAGATGAGATGGAAGAAGAAATTGAAAAACTAATCGATGCTAAGGAAGACACTTTACCTCGTCCTTCAGCTAAAGGTTTGGGCACTGTTACTGATTTTCACGAAGGAAGTTCAAAGTATATTCAATTTATTGAAAATAGTATTCCAGAGGATTTAGGTGGAATTAAAGTTGTAATCGATGGTGCCAATGGTGCTTCAAGTGCTTTAATTTCTAGATTATTTGCAGATTGTGGTGTTGATTTTACTACAATTGCTACTCATCCAAATGGAATGAACATTAACGATCATGTTGGTGCCACTCATACAGAAAAACTTCAAGAAGAAGTTGTTAAGCAAGGAGCACAACTAGGATTGGCTTTTGACGGGGATGCTGACCGTTGTATCGCAGTAGATGAAAATGGTAATGAAGTCGATGGCGATCACATTATGTATGTAATCGGAACTTATCTTGCTGAACATGGCCGTTTAAAGAAAGATACAATTGTTACAACTGTTATGAGTAACTTAGGTTTCACTAAAGCTCTTGAAAGAAAAGGCTTAAAGAATGTTCGCACTCAAGTAGGAGACCGTTATGTTTCTGAAGAAATGCGTGCACATGGTTACAATTTAGGTGGCGAACAATCTGGACACGTAATTATGAGTGACTACCATAACACTGGTGACGGAATGTTAACCGGTCTTCACTTAATGTTAGTTATGAAAGAGACAGGTAAGTCATTATCTGAATTACTTAAGGATTTCAAAGAATATCCTCAACAATTAATTAATGTTCCTGTTAAAGATAAAAAGACCTGGAAAGAACACCAAGCAATTTTGGATGCAATTGATAAGGTCGAAAAAGATCTTGACGGTGAAGGAAGAATTTTTGTAAGACCTTCAGGAACCCAAGCATTACTTCGTGTGATGACAGAAGCTCCTACACAAGAACTTGCAGATAAATATTGTCAAGAGGTTGCTGATGTCGTTAAATCCGAAATGGGTGCATAATTTTAAAATAAATATTATTAACGAAAGAGCTAAAGAAAGTAAATTTCTTTGGCTCTTTTTATTTTGCATAATAAATATACTAATTTTGATTTTTTATGCTTAACCAATTATTAAAATAAGTCTATTATTTCATATGTAACAACAAAAATAAACTAGTCCATTAATAGAAAGTGAACTATACCAAAGGAGATAAATATGTGTGGAATTGCCGGAGTTGTAGGTAAACCTGCAAGAGATATCATACTAAATGGTTTAACCAATCTAGAATATCGTGGCTGTGATTCTGCTGGTATATACTTAAATGATTTACAAGGTCACGAATACTTAACAAAAGCAGTGGGTAGAATCAATAATTTGAAGGGAAAGCTTACTCCGGACGAAGAAGGAGTGATTGGGATTGGCCATACTCGTTGGGCAACTCATGGAAAGCCAACAGTTGATAATGCTCACCCACATTTTGATGAAACTAAGCGCTTTTATTTAGTTCATAATGGTGTGATTGAGAATTATGCAGAATTAAAAGAAAAATACCTTCCAGGCGTTGGTTTTAAGTCTGATACAGATACTGAGGTAGTAGTCCAATTAATTGGAAAAATTGTCAAAGAAAAAATTTAGATGGCTTTACCGCTTTTAAAGAAGCCTTGAAATTAGTGAGAGGTTCATATGCTTTCTTATTGATTGATAATACTGAACCTGCTCATCTTTTTATTGCCAAAAACAAGTCACCAATGATGTTAGGAATTGGTGATGGCTTTAATATTATTGCATCAGATGCGATTTCTGTTTTAGACCAAACCAAGACTTTTGTTGATCTTGAAGATGGTGAAGTTGGTGATATTACTAAAGACAGCTATGTAATCGAAAAGATTGATGGTCAAAAAGTTGAAAGAGAACCACACATTCTTAATATTGATCCTAATGCTGCTTCTAAAGGCACATATGAATTCTATATGTTAAAGGAAATTGAAGAACAACCAGGTGTTATGCGTCACATTTCACAAGATTATTTAGATGAAAATGGCAAGCCAGTCGTTGATGAAAAAATTGTCAATGCAGTTAAAGACAGTGATTGAATTTATATTTTGGCTGCAGGAACAAGTTATCATGCTGGACTAGTAGGTAAGAATTTATTTGAAAAATTCTCTGATATCCCCGTTGAAGTTGGTTTAGCTTTAGAATTCGGTTATCATTTCCCTAAGTTATCAAAGAAACCATTTTTCATTTTCTTAACTCAATCTGGTGAAACTGCGGATTCAAGAGTAGTCTTAAAGCAAGTTAATGAAATAAACTTACCTAGTTTGACAATTACTAATGTTCAAGGCTCAACCTTGTCACGTGAAGCAACCTATACAATGCTATTAAAGGCTGGACCAGAAATTACAGTTGCTTCGACTAAAGCCTATACTGCACAAATCGCTGTTCAAGCAGTACTTGCAAAAGCAGTAGGTGAAGCTAAGAATGTAACCTGCGCTAAAGAATTTAATCTTAAGCAACAATTAGCCTTGGTTGCAGAAGGGATGCAACAATTAGTTGATGTTAAGGAAAAGGTTGATGAATTAGCTAAGACCAGAAATGCCTTTTACATTGGTCGTGGAGTAGATTGCAGTTGCACTCGAAGGTGCTCTTAAATTAAAAGAAGTTTCTTATATTGAAACTGAAGGTTTTGCAGCTGCTGAATTAAAGCATGGTACAATTACTTTAATTGAAAAAGGTACGCCCGTAATTGCTTTAATTAACGATCCAGCTACTGCTGATTTAACTAGAGGAAATATTCGCGAAGTTGAATCTAGAGGAGCAAGTGTTATTACTTTTGTGGCCAAGCAATTTGCAAATGAAAATGATGATATTGTCTTACCAGAAGTTGATTATTACATGTCACCATTATTGACTGTCGTACCTGCTCAGCTTCTTGCTTACTACGCTTCTAAGAACAAGGGCTTAGATGTTGATAAGCCTCGTAACTTGGCTAAGAGGTTAACAGCTGAATAATTAAAAAATAAAAATGAAAATAGAGAACGGATTAGTACATCTGTTCTCTATTTTTGTATTCTCTTGTATAATAAGATAAGTTATTTGTTCTTGACTTAAATTATAAGGGATGATATTTATGGCAATTAAATTAATAGCGATTGATTTAGACGGAACTTTACTTACTAGTACAAATACAATTTCAACTGAAACTTTAAGAACTATTCAACAAGTGCATAATCTGGGAATTAAAATTGTTCTTGCCTCTGGTCGACCTCTTTCAGGTGTTTTACCGTTTGAAAATGAACTTAATCTTAAAGGTGAAAATGAATATGCAGTTGTCTTTAATGGCGCTGTCGTTCAAAATTTAGCAGGTAAAGTTCTAATTGAACACAAGATGGATTATCGTGATTTTAACATTATGTTACGTTTCCAAAGATTAAGTCATGTTAATTTACATTTTGAAACGACTGAATGTTTTTGGACGCTTGATCGGGATTTATCTGTTCAAATGCAGATTAACTCAGCTTTTACTAATAATGATTTGCGAGTAAGAAATCGTGATGAAATTTCCAAAGATTTTACTTTCAATAAAGTTGGTTTCACTTGCAATAAAGATAGTGACCAAATTGAAAAATTGTGGAATTCTATTCCTGAATGGGGTTTTGAATCATATGATATCGTTCGTAGTCTCGATAACTGCATTGAACTAAATCAATTAGGTGCTTCAAAAGGCAATGCAATCATGGAACTAGCTGAAAGATTAAAGATTAATCAAAAAGATGTTATGGTTTTCGGTGATCAAGGTAACGACCTTTCAATGTTTGAAAATCCTAACTTTAAAAAGATAGCAATGGGTAATGCTATTGAAACAATTAAAGATAAAGCAGATTTTGTTACTGATGATAATGATCATAATGGAATTGCTAAAGCTTTGAAGAAATTCATTATTTAGGATTAAACATGAAATATTTTTCGAAAATTATTAGAATTATTCTTATTTTTTTCTGTGGTTTGTCAATTTACTTGTTATTACTAAGCTCAGCTAGTTTGCATATTAATAATACTCATGAAATGGCAACAATTTTAGTTGATAAAACAGCTAAAAGAACGGAAAATAAACAATTAAAAGCAGGGATAAAGTTCCTAAAAGATTCTGGACTAGAAGAAGTTTTAATTAATGGAATTCCTAAAGATTTGACGCTAAAATTTTCTTATGCTGATGTCTATCATTTAACAAGTGAATATGACCAAAAAGGAAAAATTAGTGCGAAAGATTTAAATTTAAAAGCTAATAATAAAATAGAGAAACTGATTAATAACTATGTAGTAAACGTGATTAACTATAAATTAAGTGAAGAATCGCAACAGGTTTATCATTTAATTAGTATTTATCGTTATTCAATTTTCGCGATTATTCTTGTGTATGTGTTAGCTGTTGTCTTAATCTGGTTAAAGCGTTATTCTGCTTCTATTCCTTTGTTAGTTGGATCGATTGTAAGTTTTGGCGCTCTACAATATTTTTGCCGTGAAGCAAGTTTTGCTTTACAAAAACAAGTTTATGAAGGAATTTCGATAAAACTTGATTTAGGAATATGGCTTGGATTAATTATCGGAGTATTATTAGCAGTCATTTGGCCAGTAATCTTGAAATATATAAAAAAGGTGGAATCTCTTAATGCATAAAATTTTATTTATTTGTCATGGTAATATTTGTCGTTCACCAATGGCAGAGTTCGTTATGAAGAATATGGTACATAAAGCAGGGCTCGACGATGAATTTTTAGTTGATTCTGCAGCAGCGACAAATGATGCAGTAGGAAGTTCGATGGATGTGAGAACATGTCGTCAGCTCGATAAAAAGAACATCCCATATACTAGTCATATTGCGTGCAAGATGGCTAGAGAAGATTATCAAAAGTATGATTACTTGATTTGCATGGATGAAGAAAACTTTATGGATATGAATCAAATTACTGGTGGTGATCCAGAACATAAAGAGTTTAAACTATTAGATTTTGCAGGTAAAAACCGGGATATCGATGATCCGTGGTTCACTAATGATTTTGAGACTGCCTATCAAGATATTAAAATGGGCTGCCAAGCATTATTAAATAAACTAAAATAAAAATGTTGCTAATGAAATCAACCTTTATAGATTTCATCGGCAACATTTTTTATTGTTCAATTTTAAGAATTAACCGCATGATGTTTTCTGTTGTTCGTTCGATATTCTCTGATCCATTTTCTAAAGCAGCTTGTAATGAAGATGGTTGACCTAATATTCCGAAAATAGCAGTAAAGCCATGATCGTATAATTGGTCAATTCCTTGCCCAAGATAACCAGCTAACGAAATGACGGGAAGATTATACTTTTTAGCAATTTGCGCAACGCCAAAAGGAGTTTTACCGTATTTAGTTTGAAAATCTGTTCCACCTTCACCGGTAAAAACTAGGTCGGCATCTTTAATTTTATCTTCAAGATGGTTTTCCGTAGCAACTACTTGAACGCCTGCTTTAATTTTAGTTTGCACAAAAGCTAGAAGAGGGACTGCTAAACCACCGGCTGCTCCGCTACCTGGAAGGTTTGCAATTTGTTTATCGGTGAGTTTTTCAATTAAATTAGAATAATGCTTTAAGTTATTGTCTAATAAGTGCTGAGTTGCATCATCTGCACCTTTTTGTTTACCAAAAGTAAAACTAGCACCATTTGGTCCAGTTAGTGGATTAGTGACATCGCTTGCTAAAATAAAATTGGCATTTTTAAGCCTTGGATCTAATTGACTAAGGTCGATTTTAGCGATACTTGCTAGATCTCCACCACCAAGTTTCTTTTCTATTAATTCATCTTGATCATTAAAAAATTTAACCCCTAATGCTTGAGCCATTCCAGCCCCACCATCATTAGTTGCACTACCACCTAAGCCGATAATAAATTTAGTAACGCCGCGATTAAGGGCAGCAATAATTAATTCACCTGTGCCATAGCTAGTTGCATTTTTGATTGCAGTTGGCGTGCGGCTACTATTAAGGATATAACCGATTCCGCTTGCTTGGGCCATTTCAATGATTGCGGTTAATTCTGAGTTGCTATCTTTGATAATTCCATAGTTTGCAGTTACTTTTTCTAAATTTGGTCCTGTAACAGTTGCTTCATATAATTTTCCTTTATTTGTACTAGTGATAGCACTAACTGTTCCTTCACCGCCATCAGCCATAGGAACACTGGTTATTTCTGCATTGGGTAAAGCTTTATAAATACCTTTAGCCATTGCTTGGCATACTTCTTGAGCGGTCATACTTTCTTTAAAAGAGTCAGGTGCTAAAATAATTTTCATTGAAATACCCCACTTCAGAATTCTTTTTAAATTTAAGATAGAAAATTTATTTTAATTCATCAAGTAAGTATATTATTAAATGATAGTAAATTTTAAATTTTATTTCTGCGAAAATAATTTACTTTTGATAAAATATACTTTGTGTTTGTATTTAGCTAATAAAAATTTATTAAAGAGAAGTTTAAGAATGTTGAAGGACAACCATAATAAAATTATTTTTAAAACAGGAAATTTTGAGGCCGAACTGACTAATCCGGCCCATATAAAAACTACGGTAACGATTAAAGATAATAAAATTACTGATGTCAAAATCAGAAGCTTAAAAGATGAAAAGCCGATTGAAAAAGCTCTGCAAGAAGAGTTTAAAGGCCAGATTATTAATGCTCAATCTGTTAAAATAGATGGTGTTTCAGGTGCGACGATTTTAACGAAAGCTGTAAAATCAGTAGTAGGAGAAGTTCTTGCTGAAGCACGTTTTGATTGAGTAAAGGGAAAATATTATGGCAAATAAAAAGTTATTATTACTTTCAACAGGTGGGACGATTGCTTCCGTTGTTTCTGATTCAGGTCTTGTGCCGAAAGAATCGGGTGAGAAGCTGATAAAACTTTTGGGTAAATTACCTTTTGATATTGATGTCAAAGATATTTTGCAATTAGATTCGTCTAATATTCAACCTGAAGAATGGGAATTTATAGCTGAAAAAATCTTTTTATATCGCAATGATTATGATGGAATAGTTGTTTCTCACGGAACTGATACAATGGCCTATACGGCTTCAATGCTGTCTTTTATGCTGCAGGGGATTAATATTCCAGTAGTTTTAACGGGAAGCCAGGTGCCAATCAATGTTGTATTAAGTGATGCTCCTGATAACTTGCGTCTTGCCTTTTCAGCTGCAGCAAAATGTTTGCCAGGAATTTACTTAGCTTTTGATCAAAAGATTATGTTGGGTTGCCGAAGTGTTAAAGTTCGTACGACCAATTTTAATGCCTTTGAGAGTGTTAATATGCCGCCCGTAGCCAGAATTACTTCTGATGGGATGGTTTTTTCGCATAACTTTGAACCCAAGAAAAAGAAATGTGTTCTAAATACAAAAATCGATTCACAAGTTTCTTTAGTTAAATTATTCCCGGGGTTTGATCCGGACTTATTATTCGCGATGGCTGATAGTGGCTGTCATGGGATTGTGATCGAAGCTTATGGCATGGGCGGGATGAACTATATTCGTCGTAATATGGTTGCAGCGATTGGTAAGTTAATCAGACGCGGAATTCCCGTTATCACCACCAGTCAATGTTTATATGAACGTAGTGATTTAACTAAATATGAGGTTGGGCGATTAGCGCTTCTAGAAGGAGCAATTAGTGCTCACGATATGACATCGGAAAGTGCGATTGCAAAATTAATGTGGGCATTAGGCCAAGGCATGGATGTCCATGAAGTTGCTCGCTTCTTTAATACTGATGTGGTCGGTGAAGTTACACTTGATGAGGATAAAGAAAAAGAAGAGGAATAAATTTTCCTCTTCTTTATTATTTAAGGTAATCATCAAGCACTTTTAACACGCCTGAATCATTGTTGCTCGGTGATTTATACTTGGCTATTTTAAATAGTTTTTGATTGGCATTAGCCATAGCATAACTATAACCAGCTAACTCTAACATCTCTTTGTCGTTCATTCCATCACCGAAGGCGATTAGTTGAGATGGAGTCAAATCAAAATAACGTAAGAAATATTTTAGCCCTTGGGCTTTATTGACACCATAAGGCACGACATCAATACTGTTATAGCCGCTGCTAGTACAGTGAATCCGCTCGTTGAAGCCTTTATTAAAATTATTTTCAATTGAGCTTGCAAGAGAAGATGAGCAACCTAATGATAATTTGATAATGCGTTCACCAGCTGGCATTTGTTCAAAATTGTTTAAGGCGATGCTATTAGGATAGAAGTAGTGCATTGCTTTTTTGAAGTAGCTGGAAGAACTTTGTAGGTAATAAGCAAATTCTTTCCCGCTGACACAAATATCGACGTCTGGATAGTTTTCTTGGATAAAATTTAGTAGTTTCATCCCAGTCGTTGCGGTTAAATAGTGACTAGCAATAATTTGATTATCTTGAACAAGAATAGCACCATTATCGGCAATTAAATCGATTCGATCAAGAAAGTTTTCAAAATCACACTTTAACCTTGATAAAGGACGTCCACTTGAAACAATAAAATGGATGTGGCGTTCTTTAAGTTTAGTAAGAATTCGGTCAAACCATTCATAATCATAAGTTCTTTGATCAGTCATAAAGGTACCGTCAATATCTACAGCAACTGCTTTAAATGGAATTTCTTTCATCATTATCAACCCTTTTTTAATCTCATAAATTCATTATACAGTATGGAGTTTTTAAGGTGAAATAATACGGTGTTTACATATACAAATGGTAGTTTTTAGTTAATTAATGTGAGGAGTAAGTTTAATGGAAAGTTGGTTATTTTTAGGGTTAATTTTATTAGTAGCAATTTTTGGTAAAAATATGTC
>JAHLFT010000016.1 GCA_018883635.1 Candidatus Lactobacillus pullistercoris | reverse complement strand
ATGACCCACGTAAGTTGTTATTGCCAGGTGCAGAAGCAATTACTGCCAAGATGAAGGAAATGATTTCTTGGATGGGTACTAAGACTATCGATGACGAACTTAAGGATGCTTCATTCGACCGTTCATCATTAAACGAAGAATAATCATTTGATTATCGATAAAAAATAAAGTCCAGTTTGTGCTGGGCTTTATTTTTTATTTTTATTTTTAATTATTTAAATATTTTTTTAAAATTTTAAATACGCCATTATCATCATTGCTTGGAGCCTCATATTTTGCAATCTTCTTTAATTCCGGATCAGCATTAGCCATTGCATAACTATAACCGGCTAAACTAAGCATTTCAGAATCGTTCATTCCATCCCCAAAAGCAATGAGCTCAGAAGGTTTTAAGTCAAAATAACGCAAGAAGTATTTTAAAGCACTCGCTTTATTGACACCATAGGGAATGACATCAGTATATTTAAAACCACTAGGGGTTACATGAATTCGTTCTGATAATTCATGATTAAATTCCTTTTCAAGATCTTTAGGACTTTTGTCTGACCATAAAGTAATTTTAGTGATACGTGTATTCGTAGGAATTTCGTCGTAATTTGAAATTTCTGTTTTGTTAGGATAAAAGAAACTCATTTTTGCCTTAAAATCGGCTGGTGCAGTAGATAACATATAACTATGTTCCATTCCACTGACAATCAAAGAGACGTGTGGATAATTAGCATGGATATATCTAATTAATTTTATTACTGTTTTATAAGTAAAATAATGCGTATTGATAATTCGATTGTCCCTTACCAAAACTGCACCGTTTTCAGCAATGATGTCAATTTCATTTAAAAAATCCGCAAAATCAATGCGAAGACGATCTAGTGGGCGACCGCTACTTACTATAAAGTGAAGATGTTTCTGCTTAATTTGGGTTAAAATTTTACGAAATGCGGCATGGTCGTATTTATTTTCGGAATTCATAAAAGTTCCATCCATATCCACGGCAATTGCTTTAAAGGGAATATTTGACATAGCAGTTCCTTTCGTTAATATGATATTTATTTACAACCATATTATACTCTGATAATTTAATTCATTTCATCTAAGCGGATTATTTCTCTTTCAAAAGTAAAAGGTTTAATAAATGACATTTGATACGCTGTTAATTGAAGTTCTTGACCGCTTTTAAAATCAGAATTATATAGAGGATCTCCGATAATCGGACACCCTAATGCAGCTAAATGAACCCGAATTTGATGAGTGCGGCCAGTTTCTAAGCTAATTCTTAATAAAGCAGTTTGCTTATCTTTTTTAACAACTTCATAATGAGTAATTGCTTTTAATCCGTCAGTTCTTACCATCCTTTTTCTTTGATCATTTGGATCATGACCAAGTGGTAAATTAATTGTTCCTTTATCAGAAAGATTATTGTTTAACTTAACTTTAGCAAGATATTCACGGTGAAAAGTTTTATTAGTCAATTGGCGATTAAGAATTGGCACAACGGCAGGATTTTTTGCAACCAATAATAATCCTCCTGTGAGCATATCTAGCCGGTGGACGATGTATGGACTTTTTCCTAAGTATGTTGCGCAGTCGTTAAGGGCAGTGTTAGTTTCTCTCAGATTAGGATGAGTTTTTTGCTCTTTAGCTTTATTAATCACTAAAACATTTTGATCTTCATAAACTACTTTAGGAAGATGCCCACTTGCTGGGTAAATTTGCTGGTTAGTTTGAATCTGCGATAAACTAATCTTAATTTGATCTTCTGGAAGAACTAGTTCATTAAAATTTCGATAAGAGCCATTAATCGTAATTTCTTTATTAATTCTGAGTAAGTGTTGCCATTTTCTTGGTATTAATAATTTATTAAGTAATTGTCTTACTGTTATATCTTCCTGATTTTTTGGATAAATAAGTGTAAAATTGTATGTCATAATATTGATATTTTTTAAAAACGTTTCAAAATAGTAATTATTAAATCAGCTTATAAATTAAGGAGCAGATGAATGCCAAAGTTGCGACGACAAAGAGATAATCAAAATTATTCTAATAAAGAGAGTTTGTGGCAAAAAATTGACCACCGCTTTTTCATTGGTCGCTGGATTATTTTAATCCTTTTAACAATCATTCTTTTAACATGCACTTATTATACTATTAAAGTAAAAACTTCAAATATCTCTAATTTAAAAGCATCGCTTTCAACAACGACAACGATTTATGACTATAAAGGCAAAAAAGCAGGTTCTTTATATTCGCAAAAAGGGAGTTTTGTTGAGTATGATAAAATTTCGCCTAATATTGTTAATGCTGTAGTCTCAACAGAAGATCGAACTTTTTGGAAAAATCCTGGTTTTAGCATCAAGGGAATGGCAAGGGCTGCATTAGGTTTAGTTATTCACCATGGTCAAATTTCTGGTGGTGGATCTACTTTAACGCAACAATTAGCAAAAAATTCACTGTTAACACAGCAACAAACTTTTTCTAGAAAGTTAGAAGAATTATTTTTTGCAATTGAAATTAATCATGTATATTCCAAAAAAGATATTATTACCATGTATTTAAATAATGCATACTTTGGTAATGGTGTTTGGGGTGTACAAGATGCTAGTCGGCGCTACTTTGGTAAAAACGCTAATCAAGTAAGCGTGGGTGAAGCAGCTACAATTGCAGGGATGCTCAAGAATCCGAGTGGCTTTAATCCCATTGACCATATGACTAACGCTTTAGCTAGAAGAAATACAGTTTTAGACTTAATGGTCAAAAATAATAAATTAAGTTCACAAGAAGCTAATAGTGTTGCTAAAACTGGTTTTAATTTGCAAAATACATTTAAAAATAAAAACGGCTACCGTTATCCATATTTCTTTGATGCTGTTGTTGACGAAGCTATCAGTAAGTATGGACTTAAAGAAGAAGATGTCATGAATAAGGGATTAAAAATTTATACGACCCTAAATCCAAATTATCAACAAAGTTTACAAGATAAATTTGAGCAAAGTTGGCTTTTCCCACAAAATGCGACTGATTCCACCCAAGTTCAGGGTGCAAGTGTAGCTATTGATCCTTCAACTGGGGCCGTTAGAGCAGTGGTAGGTGGAAGAGGTAAGCATGTTTTCCGCGGCTATAATCGGGCTACGCAAATGAAGCGTCAGCCAGGCTCTTCAATTAAACCACTTGCAGTTTATTCACCAGCATTGCAGGCAGGTTATCATTATGATTCTGAATTATCCAATAAATTGCAAAAGTTTGGAAAAAATCATTATGAACCACATAATGTTGATAATGAATATTCAAATAAGATCCCAATGTACCAAGCTTTAGCGGTAAGCAAAAACGTACCGGCTGTTTGGTTACTTGATAAAATAGGTGTTCAAAAAGGCGTTCAGTCGGTTGAGAACTTTGGTATTAATGTTCCAAAAAGTGATCAGAACTTGGCTTTGGCTTTAGGCGGACTTTCAACTGGTGTCTCACCACTGCAAATGGCACGTGCATATTCAGCTTTTGCAAATAATGGTAATTTACCAAATAATTCTTATTTTATAACTAAAATTACAGATGCTAGTGGCCGTGTTTTAGCACAAAATAATAATTCAGGAACTCACCGCATTATTTCAGAGAATACAGCTAAAGAAATGACTACGATGCTCTTAGGTGTATTTAGAAATGGAACTGCCCAAAGTGCACAACCTAACGGTTTCCAAGTAGCAGGTAAAACTGGTTCAACGGAAGTTCCAAATTCATATGGCTTTGGAACAAAGGATCAATGGATTGTTGGTTATACTCCTGATATTGTTTTGGCAACCTGGGTTGGTTTTGATCGAACCAATCGTGAGCACTATATGCAAGGTGTTTCCGAAACCGGGATTACTCGTCTGTATAAAGCAGAAATGGAAGGAATTTTGCCATATACAGCTAAGACGCAGTTTAAAGAAGAAGCGCCAACACAAATAATTAAGCAGAATGGATCGAATTCCGACTGGACCAATGGTTTGGGCGATAAATTAGAAAAAGGAATCGGTTCTGCGGGAGAAAAGATTAATGAATGGTATAATAGTGTAAAAGATTTATTCGGCAACTAATAGGAGGAATTACTTATATGATCAACGTTTATGATTCAGCAAACCAACTAGCAGAGGATTTAAAACAAACTCCAGAATATAAAGCTTTGCAAGATGCAGTTCAAAAGGTTAAGCAAGATGAAAATAGTAGTGCTTTATTTAAGAAGATGGATGAAGTACAAACTGAAATTATCACTGCCCAACAAGCGGGTAAGCCTTTATCTGCAGATATGCAAAAGACTTATAAGGAATTAAATGAAGAAGTTCAAAAGGATAAGAATATTGTTAATCTTCTTGCTGTTGAACAAGGTCTTTACAAATTAATTGATGATTTACAAAAGACCTTCACTAATCCAATTAATGATCTTTACGCAGATCTTAGAAAATAATAATTATGAAATTTATTCATTTAGCAGATGCACATTTAGATAGTCCTTTTCATGGGCTATCTTTTTTGCCGTCTAAGACTTTTGAAAATATTTATCAAGCCAGCGATCAATCGTTAAAGAAGATAGTTGATCTCGCGATTACTGAAAAAGTTGATCTTGTTTTGATTGCAGGAGATACTTTTGATAGTAACCATCCTTCGCCACATAGTCAGCTCTTTTTTGCTGAACAAATTAAAAGGTTAACTGAGGCCAAAATTCAGGTAGTAATGATTTTTGGTAATCATGATCATATGCAAATAGAAGATTTATTAGTAGAGCCTAGTGAATATTTTAAATTACTAGGTGCAGACGAAAAGGTGGAAAGAGCTACCTTTACTACTAAAACCGGCTTTAATTATGATGTGGTTGGCTTTTCTTATTTACATAATCATATTACTGAGGATAAATTAAATGAGTTTCCGAAAGAGAAAAATAATTTTACCTTTGGTTTGATGCACGCCCAAGAAAAAACGACTACCAAAAGTCAAAATGTCTATGCTCCCTTCAGTTTGAGTGCTATGCGTGATTTAAATTATGATTATTTTGCACTTGGTCATATTCATTTGCGGCAAATACTCAGTCAAAAGCCATTGATTGCTTATTCAGGAAATATTCAGGGGCGCCATATTAATGAGCTTGGAGAAAAAGGCTGTTATTTGGGCGAGGTCAATGAAAGTAGTAATGGAGTTAAACTTGTTTTTGTTCCAACTAGTCCAATTATTTGGCAAAAAAGGACGATTGAGCTAGATTCAGCTTTATCTAAAAATGAACTAAGTGAAAAAATAAAAGCTATCAATGATCTTGAGCAGCGTAGCTTTTTAAGTATCAGATTAAGCGGTGCGGAGTTTTTAAATGATGAAGAAGTGGATTTAGTTCAAGATAGTGATTTTTGGCAAAATTTGTCGCAATATTTGCCATTTAATTCCCAAATCGTGGATCTACGTTTAATTACAGGTCAGCGACAACTTAGTTTAAACAATAGTGATCGTTTATCTTTTGAAAAAGCAGCAGAAGAGATATTTTCTACTAACGAATTTAGAAAAATTATTTCGATCTGGGCCAAGAAAGATAAATTAGCGACAGATATTAGTGAAGATAATAGTTTTAAGCAAGAAGTTGAAAATCTTACTAGAATTAAATTATCTAGGAAATTGAAAGGATTATTGAATGATACTGAAACAGATTAATATTATTAATTTTGGACAGCTATCTAATTTGACTTTTGATCTGCCAAGTAATAATTTGAATCTCTTTTTTGGGCAAAATGAAGCGGGAAAGAGTACGACAGTAGCATTTATTAAGCAAGTTTTATTTGGCTTTTATCTGCGTTCGAATTCTTCGCCATTTTTTGAGGATTATAAACCTCTTGGTCATGTTTCTCCAATGGGAGGAAGTCTTATCTTTGAAAGTGACGACGGTGCTAAGTACAAATTGGAGCGCTTGTGGGCTAAGGGAGATAAAACAAAACGCGGAATTTTGACTGTAACTAAAGATGGGCAAAAAGTTCCGGAAAGCCTTTTTTATGATCAAATAAAAGAGATCGATGGCGACTTTTATGCTGATAGTTTTATTTTTAATCAGGATATGCTTACTCAAGTTGCTAAGTTAAATCAAGAAGATTTACTTGAAAGAATTTATTATTTGGGTGCTGCCAATAGTAACCAATTGTTAGCTTTGCGTGATGAATTTGATAAAAAGGCAAATAGTTTATTTAAGAAAACAGGGAAAAAGCCGGAAGTTAATCAGCTGTTAAAACAATTAGAAGAAAAAAGAAGTGCTTTAACCGAAGTTAATTTAGAATTTCAGGAGTATCAAAAATTAAGTCAAGAATTACATGAAAAAGAAAAAAATCTTGTACAAACTCAAAAAAATATTAAAGAACTGGAAGAAAAATTAGCTAAGGTAAACAAAGCAGAAGAACAATTAAAGATTTATCGGCAAATCCAAGAATTAGTTGCTAAAGAAAAGAATATAAAGTTCGATCCTGAAAATTATCAGCATGCTCAAGAGATTTTTGCACAAGCACAAAATCTGCAGGTATCGTTAAAACGAATTAACCAAAAACTATCAGATTTAACTGAAATAAAAGAAGTCGATTCTTCAAAAATTATGGCGCTAACTCATAAAAAGTCTGAGCTATTGCAATGGCAAAGTAATTTACAAATGAATTTGCAAACAAAGAAACAGATTCAACTGGAACAACAAGAATTGTTACAGATGAATCCTGAGCTTAAGGCAATAAATGATTTATCTGATCTTGAATTTAATGCGATCAAAGAAGAGATAAAGAATTTATCCCAAAAAGCGGAACCGGTCGAAACTAATTCAAATGATAAAATCTTCTTTGTCATTAGTGCAATCATTATGATTTTTGCAGTAATTGAAATCTTTAATAATGTTTTTATTGGTGGATTAGGGATAGTAGTTGGCCTTGCAATCTTAATTTGGACATATTTTAATTCAAATAAAATTAAGCAAGAACAGGAGTTGGCTCTGAAGAAAAAGCAAGAAAAAATTTCTGATTTTAAGACCAAGTATCAACTAGATCCGAATGAAATTGATTTCAGAAATTTAGCGCTTGCTCGTAATTCCTATTTATTAGATCAAAAAAAGCTAGTTAGTGTGAATGAAGAAATCAAACAGATTATATTTGACTTTCAAAATTTAGCGCAAGAAATTACAGCTGTAACAGCTAGTGAATGCTTACCAGAGTATCAAGTAATCCTAACAAAATTAAATTCGTTAGAAGAAAAAATACATCTTTATCAAAGACGCCAAGAAAAATTGGATGATTTAAAGAAAGAAAAGCAAAGTTTTGAACAAAAAGCAAAGGAACTTGAGTTAAAACTTAAAGCGGATCTTGCTAAAGATAATATTAATGAGATTAGTGAATATGAACGTCGATATCAGGAATATTTGGAACAAGCTAAATTAAAGGTGCAAATTAAAGCTCTGAAGGATAGTTTATCCATTGATTATGCTAAACTTGAGAAATTAAAAATGCCCCAATTAGAGCAAGACAAAACAGTTATCCAATCTGAGAACGAACAAAAAAATAATGAGTTAGATATTCAGCAACAAGCAATTGCTCAATTAAGGGTAAAAATGAAAAATATGGCTGATTCCACACAAGTATTTGAAGCAAAACAAGAATTGGCAAATACTGAGACTAAATTTATCAATGCTAGTAAAGAATATTTATCTTTACTGTTAGCTGAAAAGTGGATAAGTCGTAGTTTAGATATTGCTTCAAATGAGCGCTTTCCGAAGATGCTGAAATCTGCTTGCAATTATTTTAATTTGTTAACAGGTGGTCGTTACGTTGATCTAAAGTTGGATAAAAAGTTAACAGTTGTACGCAAAGATGGTAGAAAACGTGAAGTTCGTTATCTGTCTCGATCTACAGCAGAACAGCTTTATTTTGCATTAAAATTGGCTTTCGTTGAGCAAATTAAGGACCAAATTAATTTACCGATTCTGATTGATGATTCATTTGTTAATTTTGATAAACAACGTATAGGTTATATTGAAGAACTGTTAAATAAAATAGGTCAAAATAATCAAGTGTTGATTTTTACAGCACAGGAAAAATTAAGTGATAGTTTAAGAATAAAGCCTTTGACTTTTAGGAAGGATACAGCGAATGCTTAAAAGATTGCTGGATTACAATGATGGCGAAGAATTAGATTTAGTTGTTATAATCAAAAATTCAAATCTTCGGCGAACAAAAAAAGATAAGTTATATTTAGCATTACAATTTGAAGATGCTTCAGGAGAAATTAGAGGAAATTATTGGGATGCAGATGATCGCGATGCGGAACTGTTTGCAAGTGGGACTATTGTTGAATTAAATGGTAAACGTGAAGAATATCAAGGTCGTCCGCAAATAAAGATTTATTCATTAAGAGTTGTAGGCCCAGAGGAAGGTTACGATTTAAATCAATTCGTAAAATCCGCTCCTGAATCAATTTTAGATATGCGTGAAGAAATAAATAAATATGTTTTTGAAATTTTAAATCCAATTTGGAATCGAATTGTTCGCAGTTTGTTAAAGAAATGGGATAAAAGGTTCTTTGATTATCCTGCGGGAAAAAGCAATCACCATGCAGTTAAAGGTGGTTTAGCTTTTCATACTTTATCAATGCTTCGGGATGCAAAAGGGTTAGCTGACAATTATCCACAAGTTAATCGCTCACTACTTTATGCAGGCTGTATTTTGCATGATATGGGGAAAGTTTTAGAACTGTCCGGATCCGTCGGAACGCAATATACTTCTGAAGGAAATTTAGTAGGACATTTAGTCTTAATTGATGAACAAATTATGCTTGCTGCGCAGAAGTTAAATTTAGATTTAGAATCAGAAGATCTTTTACTTTTACGGCACATGGTTTTATCTCATCACGGTAAGTTTGAATATGGTTCACCAAAATTACCGCAATTATTAGAAGCAGAATTATTGCACAGAATAGATGACTTAGATGCTGCAGTTTATGCGATTACCAATGCATTGCAACATACCAAGCCAGGAACTTTTACACAGCCGCTTTTGAGTCAAGATGGTAAAAGATATTATCGTCCTAAAAAAGATGAAGCATTAGATAATGCGAAAAAATTGGAATAAGTATAAAAAAAGAGATCTGGAAAAATGCTCCAGATCTCTTTTTAATAATTAATGTTGTTTTGGATCAATTGATAAATTATCGTATTCAACGTATGCTCCAAGACAAGTAGAGATAAACATGACTAGTAACACTCCGCCTGTCGCAGTCCCTACAATTGAATCAAGAGTTAAAAAATTGCGAACAAGAATTGTTGCAAGTAAGCAAAGACAGAAGTCGAGTACGATATTGGCAATCAATAAAAAGTACCGTCTGCGAATACTGAAGAAACGTAAAAGTTGTTTAATTAACCCGTCATTTGTTTGAACAGCTAATAGATCCACAGGCCTTTGAATCGTGGCTTTAATTGCAAACATAACCATTGCACCGACAAGTGCACCAATAAGAGTTCTAAAGATATCAGCTGAGTGTAAAACTAAAGCATTATACCCAATACCTATGATAGTTAAGCTACATAAATAGGGAATAAGTAAAAGAAAGATAAAGACTAATAAAACATGACTTTTTTTCATCAGTATAAACCTCGTTTCTTATTAGTTATTTTAACATATTCCTTTTTTCTCTATGCTATAATATTGTTATTTAGAGACATTTTAAAAAAGGAGAAAAAGTTATGAGTAGCGACCCTGCTGCGGAAAATTTACTTGAGCGATTAAAAAATAGATTTTCTGGTAATAAGGGAGAAGATAAACGAGATCATCTGGTAAACGAAATCGAACATTTACATAAATATAAGGAAATCACAGATAATGAATTTTCAATGTTAGAAGGAATTCTAGATTTTCAAGATAAGATGGTTCGTGAAGTAATGGTTCCACGTCCTGATGCTTTTATGGTCGATGCCGCAATCCCATTTCAGGATAATTTAGATGAAATTTTACGCCAACCTTATTCAAGAATTCCAGTATATATGAAAGATAAAGATAAAATTGTCGGAATCATTCATATTAGAACTGTTTTACGTAAGGCAAGAAAAATCGGTTTTGAGAGTTTAGATTATGACAATGTTATGTCTGAACCATTATTTGCTCCAGAAACGGCAGAGCTAGGTGAATTATTAGTTGAAATGCAACAGACCCAACGTCAACTTGCAATTTTATTAGATGAATACGGCGGTGTCGTGGGTTTGGCGACAATTGAGGATTTAATTGAAGAAATTGTCGGCGACATTGATGATGAAGTGGATCATGCCGAAATATTATTTAATAAGATAAGTGAAAATAAATACGTAATTTATGGTAAGATGCCACTTGATGACTTTAACGAAGAGTTTAAGACAAATCTAGAAATGGATGATGTTGATACCATAGCTGGATATTTAATTACTAAACTTGGAATTATTCCAGCTAAGGGAGAAAAATTAAGTGTTACTCTTGATAATGGAATGGTATTGACAACAGGAAGAATGAAAGGGTCAAGATTATTGACAATCTTACTCACTGTTCCAGAAAAAGTTGATGTACAGGAAGAAGATAATAGAGATTAATGGCTAAAGAATTATTGGATAAAGTAAAAAAGAGAAGAACATTTGCAATTATTTCCCATCCCGATGCTGGTAAAACTACAATTACTGAACAAATGCTTTTGTTTGGTGGGGTTATTAGACAAGCAGGAACTGTTAAAGCACGTAAAACTGGAAATTATGCTACTAGTGACTGGATGGAAATCGAAAAAAAGCGTGGAATTTCTGTTACTAGTTCCGTTATGCAGTTTGAATATAAAGGTAAGAGAATAAATATCTTGGATACACCTGGACACCAAGATTTCTCTGAAGATACTTATCGAACTTTAATGGCAGTGGACGCTGCTGTCATGGTAATTGACTCGGCTAAAGGTATTGAACCACAAACCAAAAAACTGTTTAAGGTTGTCAAAAAGCGTGGAATTCCAATTTTTACTTTTATGAATAAGCTTGATCGTGATGGCCGAATGCCACTTGATTTAATTGCTGAACTTGAAGATCTTCTTGGCATTGAAGGTGTTGCCATGGATTGGCCAATTGGTTCAGGGCAAACACTTAAGGGGCTTTATGATATTGCTAATAATCGGGTTGAGCTATATCACAAAGATGGAGAAGATCGCTTTATTCCTTTGAATGAAGACGGAAAATTGCCTGATAGTGAAGAATTAAGTCAAGATCCACAATTTAAAGAAACATTGGATGAGATTGAATTGATTAAAGAAGCGGGTAATAAATTTGATCGTAAAAAAATTGCTTTAGGTGATCAAACCCCAGTCTTCTTTGGATCTGCCTTAACAAATTTTGGTGTTGAAACATTTTTAAACAGTTTTGTTGATTTAGCTCCAGCTCCAGAAAGTCATACTGTTAATGAAGACGAGGAATTGAGTCCAGAAGATCCAGAATTTTCTGGTTTTGTGTTTAAGATTCAAGCTAATATGAATCCACATCACCGTGATCGAATTGCTTTTGTTAGAGTAGGTAGCGGTGAATTTAAAAAAGGTCTTGATGTAACACTTGCCCGCACTGGAAAGCAAGTTCGGCTGAACAACGCGACAGAATTTATGTCGAGTGAGCGTGTTCAAGTCAGTGATGCTGTAGCTGGAGATATTGTTGGTTTATATGATACTGGTAATTTTCAAATCGGCGATAGCATTTATTCTGGCAAGAGAAAAATAGTTTATCCGCCACTTCCAGAATTTACGCCTGAATTATTTATGCGGGTAACTGCTAAGAATGTTATGAAGCAAAAGTCGTTCCACAAAGGGATGAATCAATTGGTTCAAGAAGGTGCGATTCAGCTTTATCGTAACTATCAAACTGATGAATATATTTTGGGTGCAGTTGGTCAATTGCAGTTTGAAGTATTCAAGTTCAGAATGAAGAATGAATATAATTCTGAGGTGGAAATGACAAGTATTGGCCATCGTGTTGCACGTTGGATCAATCCAGAACAATTAGACCCAGTAATGTCTAATTCTCGTAATTTGCTGGTTAAAGATCGGTATAATAATCCATTATTCCTATTTGAAAATGAATACGCTGAGCGCTTCTTTAAGGATAAGTATCCTAAGGTTGAATTAACTGAAAAATTGTAAAAAAATAACTCGTAAAATCTTCCAATGTCATTAAGTTAAGACATTGACAAATCTGACAATATTTTTTGAGACATTTATCGAATTACTTTTCTCGGTAAATGTCTTTTTTTGATAGCACAAATAAGCCATCCTAGGATAGCCACTTTTTAATTAATCTAAGCTGCCAAACGATAAGGAAAACTGATAACTAATTTTGCTTTTAAATTACGTTTATCTTTTCTTCCCGGTCGAATTGGAGTTATATAAGATGCCATATCAAGCACTAATTGTGCCCAGCTTATATCTGAATTATCGCTTATCATAAAGTATCGTCGCCAAATACAGCAGGCCATTTTAAAATCTATTTGATATTGATATTTGCTTTTAACATATGGCTTTGAGCTGGCGGCTACTGATAAGCTCACTGCATCATACATTGCAAAATGGGCGTATATCTCCATATAAACAAATTGATCTTTTTTAGAATGAAACT
>JAHLFT010000114.1 GCA_018883635.1 Candidatus Lactobacillus pullistercoris | reverse complement strand
AGTCTATTTTAGGGATGAACACTTACGACAAACTTTGGATTCCATTCACTATTTTCGGAGTTCTTTACGTACTTTACTACTTATTAACAGTAGTTTTATATCAACATATTGTTTTACAAAAAGAAGATTAAAATATTATATTTGATATTATTAAAAACACTTGAGTCATCCGATTCAAGTGTTTTTAATTTAGGTAGAGATATAAGTAAATCTACAAAGTTTCTGATAGTCTGATTGAAGATTTTAAAGAGGTGAGATAAATGACTGAGCAAAAGAAAATGAAATAAGCGCGAAAAGCTGTTCAAGATGCAGTGATTGAATTATTAAGAACAAAAAAGGTCGATCAACTAAAGGTAATGCAAATTTGTAAGCTAGCCCATATTAATCGTTCAACTTTCTATGATAATTATGAAGATATTTATGATATGATTGATCAATTGCGTGATTATGTAGCTAAGCAATATGAAGACGACTTAAAGAGATATCAAGATCAAACTTTTTTAACAATGCTTAGGAGGATACAAGCTAATCCGAAAATATATCAATTATTTTTTCGTTTATCACTAGATTTGCATTTTTCTAACCAATATAACTTTAAAAAATGGGTTCGATATCCTACTAATGTCAATAAATATGATATTGCTTTTATTCAGGCGGGAATTCGTGCAGATCTTGCCACTTGGATTGAAGATAATTGTCAAATTAGTCCTGAAGATATTAACAAATTAGTTATTAACAAATTGGATCAATTAGGATTTCAAGTTTATAAAAATTAGAAAACAGCCAACATTTTTTCAAAAAGTGTTGGTTATTTTTTTACTCTTATCTATCTATAATTAAAGCAAGAAATAAATTAAAGGAAGGAAAAATAAGCTGAGAACAGCCCTTTATCAAGTAAAAGAAAAGATTGAATTAACACAAGTACCGAAGCCGAAAGTTGGCCCAAATGATGTGTTAATCAAAAATATTAACGCTAGCATTTGTGGCTCTGATATTGCTGTTTATAAGCATGGAACGGGAACCGGACATAAAATTTCAATTGGTGAAAAATTCGGTCACGAAATGGTATCAGAGGTAGCTGAAGTTGGATTGGAAGTTAAAGATTTTAAGGTAGGACAACGTGTTTATCCTTATCCAGTTTTTGCGGCAAATAGTCCTCAAAAAGCCGGTACACTAGGAGGTTTTACTGAGTACTTATTAATTAAGAATGCTAAGTTAAATCATAATTTGTATTTGGTACCGGAAGAACTTTCAAATGAAGTAGCAGCCTTAACAGAACCTTTTACTGTGACTACAAGAGCAGTTAAGCGAGCTCATCCCAAAGCAGGAGAGAATGCCTATGTTTTGGGAGCGGGAACAATTGGCTTAGCAGCCGCTTTTGCTCTTAGACACTTTGGCTGTAAAGTTATGGTTGCTGATCGAGGTGACTATCGCCTTGATTTAGCTAAAATTTTTGGATTTGATGTAGTTAATACATTAAAAGATAATGTTAAACAGACACAACTCGATTGTTTTGAAAAAGGCTATAGTTTGAAGGAAAATCAGCCTAATATTAATATTACTATTGACGCAATTGGCATTCCCGATTTTTTACAAGATTTTCTTGATAGCCAAATAATTGATAGCCGTTTTGTCATGGTAGGTGTTGATAATAATCCGAAGGATATTAATCTTTTGGGGGATGATCTTTGCTTCACAGTCTTTAATTGGCTCAGGTGGTTATCGACCAAGTGACGTTGCCACTGTTTTTTATATTTTAAAGGAAAATCAAAAAGATATCTCAAAAATGGTGACTAAGATTTATCCGTGGGAAGAACTAGTTTCTACCATTAAAAATGCTGCCGATCCGGAAAAGTAATGAATATTCAAATAAAATATTAGGGTAAGCGAAAAATGATAGTGAGCATAGTAATCTTTAATTAAGTGATATTTTGAATACAACAAAACCGTTGAATCAACTAGTTTTATTAGTAAGATTCAACGGTTTTATTGGTTATAAATATGGAATTTAAACTGACATTTTATTATAGGAAGTAATCTTCATATCTTTGTCGGTCATATTCATAATTGTAATTGATGCATTTCTTGGACCATGAGCTAAATTATATTCTCCAGGAGCAAAACGAGAAACAATACTTCTGATTGTAAAGCCATGGGTAACAAGAAGAATATTTTCAGCTCCATCTAATTGGCTGATTAAATCAAAGCCTTTATCAACGCGATTCCAGTATTCTTCCGCATTTTCAGCTTCGTGATATGGATCTGCTTCTTTCATGTAGTCTTTAATGGTGTTGATATCTACTTCTTTAAGTAGTTTATCTCGTCTTGGATAACCGTGAGGTCCACCGATCATACGCCATGCTTCGTCTGAATTCATCCCTTCAAAGAAGCCATAGAATTGTTCTCTAAAAAAAGGTGTTGCAATGTGTTGCAACTCATCTCGGTTACAGTTTTCATTAATAATATAATCGCAAGTATCACTAGCTCTTTTTAAGTCACTTGAGATAGCAATATCAAAAGGAACTTCACTCAAGGCTTTACCTGCATCCTTTGCACCTTGGATTCCTTCATCAGTTAGGGGTGTGTCACACCAACCCTGCATTTTGTCGTAGCGGTTAATATAAGTTTGACCATGACGAACAATATAAATTCTCTTCATTTATAAACTCCTTGAATAACACTAATTTACATTATAACAAATCTAAAAAATCAAAATTTTAAACGGTGTATATAAAAATAAAATCAGTAAAATGCCTACTATAACTAATAAAATTGTGTTTCTTCTAGTTAATTTCTGATGTGTTTCTTCATCAATTTTATTATTTCTAAAATTACGACTTACATTAACTTGACTAACTATTAAAATCGCAATTAGCACTAAATAAATACTTAATCCAATAAACTCAAATATTTTCATTATGTTTTGTGTCTTTCATTTATAGCATAGAAGTATTGTATCAAAAATCTTGAATATTCGGCCTAAGTATATTAACTTAATAGGTGAAAGAAGAGGGGTTTTTATGAGAGTTACAAAATTAGTAATTGGAATTTTAATGATTGTCTATTCAGTTTGGCTATTTATTCAGGGACTACTAGGTGGATTCTTGGGGATAATTGCTGAGAAAAACATGATAGCAGGAATTATTGGAGTTCTCCTTTGCGGTTTGTTTATGGCCAGCGGTATTGTTTATGTTTCAACTGAAAATAGTGATGGGCTAGGCGGTGATATTGCTGGCTTAGCGATGATGATTGTTGCTGGAATTCTAGGAATTATTGGCGGCTTTTATGCTGGTTTAATTTGGACCGGAATTTTAGCATTAGTAATTGGAATTGGATTCTTTGTTTGGCATTTAAAAACAAGATAAGAAAAGATCGGATTAGCTTAAATAGTTAATCCGATTTTTTAGGTCGAAATATTTCATCTATGGGAATTAAGTTTGTACAATTGAGTTGATAAGACCTATTATTTTGTGATGGAAAGAAGAATTATTATGAAATTTATGTCTTGGAATGTAAATGGCTTACCTTCTAGTTCAACGGTATCTATTCCAAGATGAAGCATAACTTTTAAACCAGATTCGGTTTTAAGACCTACAGCATGTTTTGTTTTAAAGATTGATACGACTGTAGCGGTAACCGGACTATAAATTTTTCCATTTTCTGGTTTAATTGCAAATCCTTCACCCATCATCTTTTGTGAAAATACTT
>JAHLFT010000113.1 GCA_018883635.1 Candidatus Lactobacillus pullistercoris | reverse complement strand
AAAGATGTTTAAGTTGAAATTTAAATAAAAAATGAAGCCAAACTTCTTATTATGCTTGACTTTACGTAGAAAAACCCTCGAGATTCATGTCCGAATTTCGAGGGTCACTACAGTTTGGTTCTTTTTCTTTATACAGATTTTGTTCCAAACGAATTCTGGCTAAGAGATTAGTGAAATTAGAATAACCAAAAGCTGTTCGTTCAATTTGTTTAATCTTACGGTTAACTCCTTCAAGACAACCATAAAGTCCTGCATAACCCAATAAGTATTTTCTAAGGTTTGGTCACAATCTAAACCATCTAAGACAACATGTTTCTGAGTTAGATAGTCCTTAAAGTGCCAATCGTAATATGGAGTAGTCTTGTCATACTTCATGAGATAAAGCTTCTAAGGAGACTTTAAGAGCTTATATTCACGGCTTCTTCTATTAAATTGCTTCATGATTTGTTATTCTTGAAATGCAGTAGCTGAGTTGGAAATTGCTATAGTTTAGATGATGCTTGAGTAAGGAAAATATTTAAAAAAGGATATGAAAAACATATCCTTTTTACGCGTGGTGCTAGTTAAATCGTTTTAGTTAATAAAAAAGTCCAATCGGACTAAACTCAAGTTGTAGTATTAAATAGAAAAGAGTCTGATCTGATTGAACTGCCTTAAGCTTAAGCGCTTTAGTCATCCTAACACAAGTTAGTTTTAAAGATTTGGTCAAAATTTGGCGCAACTGATATTGTTTCAGAACGTGGCGACGATACCGTTAAGAAGGTAATCGAATTAACTAACGTCAATGGTGCAGATAGCGTTTTAGAATGTGTTGGTGTACCACAAACTGAACCATCTTCAAACTTCTTATTCTGGAAGACCATTGGTTTACGTGGTGGTATTACTTCTGTTACTACTTATGACAAAAACATTCTTCTTGATGCTGTTTTAAAGGGCGATATTAACCCAGGTGCAGTATTTACTAAGCGCTTCGACTAGATCATATTCAAAATGCATATGAAGCAATGGACAAGCGTGAAGCTATTAAGTATTTAATTATTGTTGCAGATAAATAAAATAATTATATTAGTAATTTTTTAGAGAAACCTTCTAATAATCTAATTTATTCTTTTAAAGAGACATGGTTTAGGAAACATGTCTCTTTTTCATCTGATAATTTCAAAATTATAACTCAAAAAATCCAAATTCATTATTGACTATGACGTTAAATTGATTGTATTTTATAGATAACAAAAACTCATAAAGAGTGTTAAAGACATTACTCCTCATTTATGATTCTTAGTGGCGTTTATTTAACTAGTTATGTCGGTGAAGCTAAGGTTTGCTTGCTCAAAATTAAGTTAAGCGAAGAAAAAATTAATCCCGCCAATTGCTTATGTTTACCATGGTCTTGAAGAGATTGGCAAGGCTCAAGCCAACATTGAATCTGGTAAATTTAGTGGTAAACAAGTCGTTGTACTTTAATAATTAAAGAATACTCTGAGTAATTACTTATTTATGGTATTTCTTTTTGCCATTTTTAGTCGTAAAAATTTGATCTAAATCAAGGAAGAAACCATTTAAATATTAGATTCTAAACACGGATAAGAAAAAGAGGTGGAATTGAATGAAGGCTGTACAAGTACTATTTCCTGTCTTTTTTATGTTATTTCTAGGATATATTTCACGTAAAAAGCAATGGGTTACTTACGAACAAAATGAGGGAGCCAAAAATCTGGTCTTAAACGTGTTATTCCCATTTCTTGTATATAACGTGTTAGTTAGTTCAAAGATCACTTCTAATTTCGTAATTCATATTGTATATGTTGATACTTGTTGGATTCTGATTTATATAATCGCTAATCATTTAACCCGATTTACTGGTAAAAGATACGCACATATTTCGTCTTTTCTCTTAATGACTAGTGAAGGTGGAAACGTGGCATTGCCGCTTTATTTAACATTAGTTACTGCAAACAATGCGATTAATACTGTAACTTTTGATGTGGGTGGTATCTTGATTAACTTTGGTCTAGTACCAGCACTTATTACTAAGAAGACTGCCGGGCACGTAAAGCCAAGCATATTATTTAAGAAGATCATAACCAGTTCATTTATGATCGCAGTTATTCTGGGATTAATTGCCAATTTAACAGGCTTTCATCGTTTAGTAATGTCCTCTCAATTAGGTCCAATTTATACTAATACAATTCAAATGGTTACTGGTCCAATTATGGGGATTATTCTGTTTACCATTGGATATGAACTCAAATTTGAGATTAAAATGCTTAAACCGCTATTCAGATTAGCAATAGTTAGATTGATCGGATGCAGCTTGATTATTGCAGGCTTCTTCTTATTCTTCCCACAATTAATGCAAAATGAGGCATTCAAAATAGGAGTACTGTTATATTTTATGTGTCCAACCGGTTTTCCTGTCCCATTGCAGGTTCAGCCATTGGTTAAAAATCGGGATGATGAAACATTTATGTCTGCATTTATCTCACTTTTCATTATTATTGCCTTGATTGTTTATACAATAATAGTAATTACTAAATAGTTTTTATAATACGAGGAGAAAAATTATGAATAACAAAACTGATGTGAATACTGTTGCATCTAAAGTTGATGCAACTTCTGGTTCTTCTTTAATTAATAATCATGAAGAAGTAGTAAAAAGTCCTTGGCCAGGTCCCAAAGGAATGATTCCCGTTACGGATGGTAAGGCTGATGACGCCAATGTCCATAATCGTGCTTATTTAGACAGTATTCTAGTTGAAATGCGTTTGATTGATGCAGTTAAACCCGATCTAACGACTAAAATCTTTGGTCATCAGTACGCATCCCCATTAACGTTAGCCGCCGTTTCACATTTAAACAAAGTTTTAGACGATAAGACACGTAAACCAATGCAAGAAAAAGCTCGTGCAGCTAAAAACATGCACGTTTTAAACTGGATTGGTATGGAAAGTAATGAAGAATATACGGAAATTGTTAAAGAGGGTGGCGATACTATTAGAATCGTCAAACCGTTTGCGGATCATGACAAGATTATTGGTGAATTACAACTTGCTGAAAAGCTTGGTGCAGTAGCTGTTGGAATGGATATTGACCATGTGCCAGGTAGCGATGGCAACTATGATGTAGTTGACAGTATCCCGCTTGGCCCAATTGCTTTTAGTGATTTAGAAAAGTATGTCCATTCAGTGAATGTCCCATTTGTAGCTAAAGGTGTACTTTCTGTTAGGGATGCTGTTAAGGCTAGGGATGCAGGGGTACAAGCAATTGTAGTTTCACATCACCATGGTCGTGTGCCTTTTGGTGTTCCACCATTGAAAGTATTACCGGAAATTAAAAAGGTATTACGTGGCAGTGGTATGACAATTTTTGCTGATGGGTCTCTTATGACGGGGTATGATGCGTACAAAGCTTTGGCTTTAGGTGCAGACGCTGTCTTAATCGGTCGTGGAATTTTATCTGAATTATTAAAAGATGGACAAAAGGCTACGGAAGATAAGATTGAAAAATTGAATCAACAATTATCCCAAATGATGCTCTATACAGGAATAAAAAATACTAAATCATTTGATCCTAGCGTGCTTCACTTTGAATAAATTCTGATTCTTTAGTTAATAATACCTTTATAGTTATTGATAGCTATGAAGGTATTTTTGTTTCCAGTAACGTTAAGGTACAGCTTATTCTCCTTAATGAAGACTTATTTTAATGGATTATAAGACGGTATTAGTATTGATATGTATTGTTAAACGCATGGTGCTAGTTAAATCGTTCTAGACAATAAGATAGATTATAAGTCAGAATGGCAATTTCTAATCGTGCTTGAAAGCCAGTTAAACTGCGCGCTCGATTGTTCTCGGCGTTGTAATAGGTTAGAAGTGAAGATCCGCTTTATATTGCTCGGCGCTGCGTTCGTTTTGCTAGTGAA
>JAHLFT010000112.1 GCA_018883635.1 Candidatus Lactobacillus pullistercoris | reverse complement strand
CATTGGGTGCAATAATTGATGAAGTTCTTCCTTGTTCATTATTTACCTCTTCTGAATAAAAATCGTATACACCACCATTATATACAAAAAGGCACCTCTATTGAAGAGATGTCTTTTTTAGTGAAGAAATTATTTATAGTCCTGAATTCCAAAAAATTGCAACAATACTGGTTTCATGATTCTCAAGCCCAAACTGTCTTTTAATGCTTTATCATCAAAACCTGACCATGAGACATCGCCAAAATTATTTATTCTTGCTAGCCCATTTAATCTAAAAGCTTGAGCCATCGAACCAACCTCAATAAGCATGTGTCTAAGACCACGATAATTATACTTAACAACAGTTCTAGTCATAGAAAATATATAGCAAATAAATATTGAACTGATCAATTGACCAGTATATGGTGAAATACTATGACTCAACTTTTTAAAATCTACTTTAGTATTTACCTTCTTCAAATCTTTATTCAAGTAATCTATGCCGTATACTCCTTGAGGCAATCCCACTACCATGTTGTCTTTTATACAAATTATGAGAGGCTCAACAGGATATAATGCACCAGCCGATCCATATATTCTATGTCCACCTTCATTGCTTAAAAAAGAATTACTTAATAGCCACGTAAAGTCAGAAATATTAATTTTTTTATTGCTAAATTTCCTGCAGCTTTTTAAATTAGTAGCCGAATATGGTAAATGTAAGTCAAATTCATTGTTTAAATTTAAAATCGGACTAGTTCTTTCAATGATACTAAGTAATTCATTATTATCTTGATTTTGTGAACAAAGTTGGCCCCATAATTTATCATACTTTGATAATTTTTTCTTATCTAGATTAAGTAAGTCTACAACTTCACTTTGAATATAATTTGTCATATTTCTTAAAAATTCTTTGATAAATTGGCATAAAAGTCATAACAGATACTAATACCATGACCACTCCCAGAATAAAAATTAAAAGTGGTAATTGTATCATATTTCCTAATGGATCACTCATAGCTGTTGCAATTGGATTAATGACAGAAAAAATAGTCATAACTGCACCGATCATTAATCCTGTATTGTCCTTAGAAGACGACATTTGAACAACAGAAAAATATACTATTGAAAAAATGCTATTAAAAATTCCATATGCCAACCAGCACACAATACAAATAGTCGCAGATACTAACGAACGTGTTAATAAAGAACTGATACCAACTACTGCCAAACAAAGGGCTTGTAACGAAAGGCAAGCTGGGCAAATAATTGCAGAATTGATATTATCTCTAATTTTTGAAAAGATCAGGGCACCGATAATTCCACCAACTGTATAAGCAATATCAATCCCATTATAGACAAACCAATACTGACTAAAAACCGTAATTGCAAACTTAGGCGTCAATAGCCAAATCACGTAGAAACAGAAGTTAACTACAAGTGCAATTGGAATCATCAACATAATTAGTTTGTTATGCTCCACTAATTTCATTCCACCTATAAAATTATCAAATATTTCTTTAACTTTGATTTTATCAGCATGAACTGGTGCAGTATCTGGCTTAATAAATCCCAAAAGAATATAAGATATTATTACTGCTACTAAAAGAATGACCAGCGAAATTAATGGTCTATTGATTGTTACAAAGATTGTTGCAAGCCCTGAAGAGATGATTGTAGCAATATTATTTGCCAATGAAACCCAAGAATTTGCCTCAATTAATTCTTTGTCATTATCAATCAAAGCAGGCGCAAAAGCCTCGGTCAAAGGATTGTAAATAATATTAATTACTGAGCTAGCTATTACTACAAAACAAACTACAGCAACTCCCATCTTAGGCTTAAACACCAGAAAGATTGTTCCTAAAGCAATGAAAATGAACCTTATCAAAATCAAAAAGCGCATTAATTTAATTTTGCTATACTTATCCGAAATGTAGCCACCCAAAATTGCAAATAGTAGTGCAATCATTGCAATAGTTCCCAACATTGAGACTATTCCTTGATTATGAGTTTGATGATAAACATACCAATACGCATAAGTGATAAATGCCCCTAATGGTAGATCATTTAAGAAATCACTTAATACTGCTGTCTTTAATCTTTTCATATACTCCCCACCTGCCTTTTTATTACTCCTTTAATTAATGGTCTGTTTGTACGCAATAGTAATCTAGAAGTTAACGGAGTAGTATCTACCAAAGTTTCTGGCTGTAATTTTGTACTAAATGCCTTAACTGTGTACCCACATTGCGAATTAATTATTGCAAAAAATGTTTCTGTATTTTTCATTAATTCTTCTAGATTTAAATTTGAAATTGAATTAGAAAAAGTAGTACTTACTTTTGTTTTTATAATATGTTTTGCAACAGCTCTACTATTTAGTTCAGAATAGTTAATTCGTCCATGAAACGCTTCAAACAGCAATCCCTTATACGATCCCACACATTCATCAATAGCATGAATAATTGCACTCTCTTTTATAGAATTAGTTCCTAATCCAATAGAGATTTGCGGGAAAATGGATGACTCAATAATACACATAATTGTATATAGCCCCCATTCATTAGGGATTTGAAACAGCTGACATCGTCTTTTTTTACCCTCTTGAATATAAGCCATCATTTCTGAAATCAAAGGAGAGTCCCAATCATCAACAAGGTATATATTTAATGATTTATGCCACCAAGCTGCAAAGTCGTCTCTTTCAATAAGCTCATATATTGCTTTTAGATATGCTTTTTCTAGTTTTTTATCGTGTGAATAGCCAGAATATGTAACCCAACTAAGACCTTTTTCTTTAGGCATAACAATTGATATCGCAGCTGGAAAAAAATGGACTTCATTATTCCAATCAACAAATTTCACATATCGATTATCGTCGCTATTATACCAATCTACATCTGACGAGACTTTATTTAAATTCCACCAGCAAGGATGCATATCTATAGGTCTATGAACATAATAAGACGTATTTCTATTCATCAAGGTTACAACATGCTTACACGACAAATCAGCATCTTGAACTTCCAAATATTCTGAATGTGCATCTTCAGAAACATTTTTATTTTCGCCTATATATTTTGTAGCTACAGGTCTAAAGCTTCCATTTATAACATCCCTAACGGTAAGAAAATTAGGTAGCCCATAATCCGGTACTTTTATTTGCAAAACTATGCTTCCTTTTTCATATCCTTCTCTGAATCAATTCCTAGATCTTTAAAAGTCAAGTTAGCGCCTGTTAAACTAGTATGTGAAGTATATTCTAATAAACAATAAGAACTCACTAAACTAAATAGTGCACTAAGCTTGGCTGTTAAATTAGTCATTAATGCAGTAACATTATTTTTTGCATCCCTAATAGCCAGCTGAAACATTCCCTTTCTGATCTCTTCCTCTGCTACATCTGAAGCAAACTCATAACCAAGAGACTGAACATTTTGTGTGATTCATTAATTGTGTTGTTTTCACGAAATGGTCTAATAAAACCTTCTTTTAATTCTCTCTGAGCAAAATACGGCTCTAATGTTAATTCTGCCTTTTTAATATCAGTTTTTGTTGTATTCAATTCCTGATTTAAAGTTTTTAGAGCTTTGATTACAGAGTTACGATTTTCCAGTGCTTTCTGAGAGTTATGTAATTCATTTACTACGAGATCTTCTAGAAAAATATTAACTTCTGAATAAATCTTGTTTAATGTAAATACATCTTTCATAACAAAAGCATAATGCATTGAAAATCCAGCTCTCCCATTATGAGGAGATCTATTATTTGATTGTCCACAATTGATTCCACCCATAAAAATTACTCCTTTAACAGTAATCAAACCCATATTATAGAGCTTAATAATATCAGAACGTCTCATTTAAGTTATGTAGCCATACAACACAATCGTTGTATTTGATATCATTATCAGATTAAATCATCCGATAAATGGAAACTGAAACCAGTCCATCTCATCATCTCCTCATATATTTCATATTTGTATCACAACTTTATCATGATACGTAAATAGCCAATTAATATGTTTCATATAAGAAACATATTAATTGGCTATTATTTTATATAGGCCAGTTTTTTACGCCAGCAGTACAGCCTAACGATAATAATTCTTGCCTTATTTTTTTTGCATCATCAAACTTTTTATCAAAAACATATTTATAATACGTTCCAGTAACTTTATAGATCATTAAGTGAGCAGTAGAATCTAAATCACACAAATAATTTATTGCTGACTTCACATTTTCATGAGAATTATTATAATTTTCACCGCATCGAATACATCTATCAAACAAAAAATGAAGATAGTTATCACAAACTATTGCATATCTTTCTTGCATACTTTCTGAAATATTATTAGATCGTGATACTCTGTGAAAAAACACTCTCATCTCTACATCAACTCGTTCAACCGATAAAATTTGCATAGAATTAGTAAATAATCTGAGCACATCTATGTTTTCAGTCCAATTATCAGTTTGATTAATTTCATTAACAATTTTATTTTTAAATTCAATTGTCAATTCATTTTCAGTATGTTCCAAATACGCAAGTGCTATTTGAAATTGCCAAAGCAAATATGGATTATTACTTGTGTTTCTTAACTTTAATGCAATCTTTTTTGCTTTTTGAATTTCATGATTATCTAAAGCCAATTTGAATTTTTTAGTTAATATTTCCTCTTCAAACTTTTCTTTCGACATATATGTACTCTTTATCATTTCAAAAAAATTACTAACATCAATATCATGCTTAAAAAGAATTTCAACCAATAAGTCACTGCTCAAGCGCTGCTTTCCATTTACGACTTTAGAATATGTTCCTTTAGTAATCACACCCGCAGCCATTGCCTCAGATGTTAATCCCAATCGTTTTTGTTCTTCTTTTAACGCTTCACCGATTGTCATCTTAATTACACCCCTTATCAAATTTATAAAAAAAGACATCTTTTCCAGATGCCTCATATATTCTACCTACAAAATCCTTTAATCAAATCCAGCAGTTTTAAACTGCGCACTGCATAACTATTATGCGTTTGCCGCGGCATAATCACTAAACGGGCATTAGGCATAAATTGGCTATACCAACGTACATGCTCAACCTTAACCCAGTCTTTTTCACCTACTACACAAAGTGTTGGCGTAGTAATCTTCTTCAAGTCATCTACTGAAATAAAGGACTCAGTCAACTCTACGCGGCTGTCACGATCAAGTCTCAAAAAGCGATGAAAGCCTTCCGTTAAATAGTGATATGGCCGAATACCTGCCCCATTAACAAAAACGCCAGCCACAATCATCTTTTTAAAGATAGTTGGATGTTGCTCAGCTAGCATCATAGCTACTAAGCCACCAGCATCAAAACCAAAGCAGTAGCATCCCTCAATGCCGGTCTGTTTAATAAAGGTATAAACGTCTTCTACTTCAGTTTTATAGTGTTCGGCAATATCGCCTTCGCTTAAACCGTGTCCCCGCATATCGAGCACATAAACGGTATAGTAAAGAGAAAGTGGAGCGATGATCTTATCAAACATGCCACCATCCAAATGGTGACCATGAAGCAAAAGTAAAGGTGCCCCTTTACCCAACTTGTGATAATACATTTCAACTCCGTTTACTTTTTGTCTCATAATTTCCCCTATTCACTATCACGCAAAGCTTGCTGTCGTTCTAGCTTTTTGCGCATTTTTTCTTCTTCACGATCCTTCATGATCGTACTGATAATCTTATGCCAAACTCGATAATTACCACGGAAATTGTCGACAATTTTTTTGATATTAGGCTGGTGAATAATGCTGCCTTTTCTTTGCCAATAGTGGTAATAAGGTTTCTGCGTATAATAAACGCCTTTGGCGATAGAGATATATTTAACATTAAAAATTTGATCTTCCAATAGTGATATATCTTTATCAAACTTTAAATGATATTTCTTAATGATGGCAGTTTTATAGGCCTTGTTCCAGCTATATCCTTTCATTGGTGAGCTAAAGACATTAGTCAACTTCAAATAAGTTTCACCGCGCGTTAAATAGCCACCTTCTGGTCGACCAACAACGCGTTGCTTTTT
>JAHLFT010000111.1 GCA_018883635.1 Candidatus Lactobacillus pullistercoris | reverse complement strand
GAATTAAGTTAGATGAATAAAAAAAGACACTTCGTTTGAAGTGCCTTTTTTGTTTAGTTTATTGCCTTGAATAGCAGACTACCAACTGCGATTAAAGCTAAGAATGGGATTAATAAATATGCAAAGAATGTTGCTAAAATGCATGCAACAATCAAAAATGCAAACACTTTAATTAATCCAATACCTAATTTTAGGAAAAGCCATAATAAAAATAAAATTATTAAAAATGAAAGCATATAATACCTCCGTTTTCTATCTAGCCTAATTTTACTGCCGTTTTAGGAAAAGAAAAGCATCTTTAGAATTATTTAACAATTAGTCAGTGAAATATTTTAGAATGTCGTTTTCCGTTAATCGCTGTTTTTCTTCGCCTTTTACATCTAAAACGATTCGTCCACTATTTAAAATAATCGTTCTATTGCCATATTTGAGGGCGTCTTTTAACTGGTGGGTGATCATAATGCAAGTTAAATGTTGCTGTCTAACAACGTGATCGGTTAATTCAAGCAATTCGTGACTAGTTTTAGGATCAAGCGCTGCAGTGTGTTCATCAAGTAGCAGTAGCTTAGGTCTCTTAATTGTTGCCATTAAAAAACTAAGGGTTTGTCTTTGACCGCCAGATAAATTTTCAACGAAAGTATGTAAACGTTGATTTAAGCCATTGGGTAATTTTGATGTTTCACGTGAAAATATTGCTAAATTCTTATCTAATCCGCGCAGATGCAGACCACGTTTTTCACCACGTTTAGTCGCTAATAACAAGTTTTCGGCAACGGTCATCCGTGGTGCTGTTCCCATTTTAGGATCTTGAAAAACCTGTGAAATATACTTTGCTCGTTTGACCTCAGATAAGGCAGTAATATCTTCATCATCTAAAATTATTTTTCCTGTAGTAGGGGATAGTGAACCGTTAATCAAATTTAATAGTGTTGATTTACCAGCACCGTTTGTTCCTAATAATGTAACAAAATCACTATCATTCAGTTCTAAATTTGTGCTTTTTAAAATTTCTTTTTCTTCATCTGTACCTAAATTAACGGTTAGACCAACATTTTGTAATTCAAGTTTACTCATGGCTTTTTCACCCCTCTTTTTAATAGTTTACGGACATTGAATTTTTCTTGAAATAGTGGAAGCATTAAACAAATTGCAAGAATGATTGCGGAAATTAATTTGAAATCATTTGTACTAAAGCCTAATTGCAATACCAGAAGAAGAACTAGGCGATAAAGAATACTACCGATGACTACGGCGACAAGACGTCCGGTTAAACTAAGATTACCGTAAACAACTTCACCGATAATAATTGCTGCTAAGCCAATAACCATCGTCCCAATTCCCATATTGACATCGGCATAACCACCATTTTGGGCAAGTAAACCACCTGCTAAGCCGATTAAGCCGTTGGAAACCATTAATCCTAAGATCTTCATATTATCGGTATTTATTCCAAGTGAGCGAGCCATCTTTTCATTATCACCGGTTGCAATAAATGCTTGTCCTAAATCTGTATTTAAGAAAAGAGAGAGGAGTACAACAATCACGATTGCAAAAATCAATCCTAAGATAATAGTCGGAAAATTAGCTGGTAATTTATTAAAGAAAGCATTGGTTAACAAAGTAGCGTGGTTGAGTAGACCCACATTTGCTTTGCCTAAAATTCTTAAATTGACAGAGTAGACGCCGGTCATCGTTAAGATCCCTGCTAATAAAATCGGAATTCGGCCTTTAGTATAAAGCAAACCAGTTACTGCTCCTGTAATCATCCCCGCAATAAAAGAGAAAAGAGTCGCAAGTAAAGGTGAAGCGCCATGAATTAATGCAGTTACACAGACGGCCGCTCCAAAGGGAAAGGTTCCTTCAACTGTCATATCGGGGAAATTTAAAATTCTAAATGAGAGATATAAACCTAACGCCAGAATTCCCCATAATAATCCTTGACCGATGGTTGATATAACTAATGTCATTTGATGATTCGTCCTTTCCGCTGAGCTGCATGAATAATTTTTGCGTTTAAATGAATGTCGAGATTTTTAGCAGTTTTAAGATTAATCACTGTTTCATAATCTTTGACTTTCTGGACAGGCATATTTGCAGGATCTTTCCCCTTTAAAACCTGTGCTGCCATTTTACCTGTGAGAATTCCCATATCGTATTGACTAACTGCCCGAGTAGCTAAGCCACCAGATTTGATCATGGTATCTGCTGCTGGAAAAACTGGAATGTGCGCCGCATTGGTTGCTTTTAATAAAGTAGCGATTCCAGATGCCACAGTATTATCGGTAGGGACATAAACTGCTTTAACTTTTTGAGACATTGTTTGCGCAATTTGTTCAATATCATTAGTCGAGGTAATGGTGTAGGCGTGAACGATTAAGCCCTGTTTTTCAGCGATTTTTTTAAATTCTTTGTATTCAGCCGTTGAGGAATCATCACTTGAAGTGTAAATGACACCGATGTTTTTTAAGTCGGGTAAAATTTCTTTAATTAAATTTACTTGTGCTTGAATTGGCTGCTGATCTTGAACGCCAGTAACTTTACCGCCGGGCTGCTTCAGACTTTTGACTAAACTAGTTCCCAGCGGATCACTGACGGCACCCATGATTACAGGTGTATTGCCATTTTCATTTGCAAGTGACTGGACTGCCGGGGTAGCGATCCCAATCACTGCTGCTGCGTTGTCATTTTGAAACTGATCACTCATTGATTTCAAATTGCTTTGATCATTTTGGGCATTTTCAAATTTAATTTTGATATTTTTACCGTTGATATAGCCTTCATCTTTAAGCCCTTTAATAATGCCATGATGGATCTGATCAAGAGCGGGGTGGCTCATCGTCTGAAGAATCCCAACTACTGGCTTTTGCCCAAATTTAGTGTCATGCTTGCTCTCGGTAAAGAAAGCGAAGATTAGAAAGGCAAAAAGTGCTATGATTGTATAAACTAATCTCTTCATTATTTAACTCCTGTTAATTTATGCAACAAAAAAGACATTTCCTCTTACAGGAAATGCCTAAGCAAAACCTGCACGTCTTTTCCGTGCGGTTTTTCTTTATATGTAAAGATTTACCAACACAGATGCGATAAAAACGTGTGGATCGCATCTGTTAATAAGCAGAAACAATCCTAGTGCTGGTTTTGCCAACGAATGATCATTTGTAATTCTACTGCCATGATAAATCTTCCTTTCTTGATTACATATTTGATTAAAATTTTAATTATTATTTTTAAAAATGTCAATGACTTGCCAAAAGCAGGACCACAATTTTTTAGTAATTTGAATTCCCTGTTATAATAATTGTTCAAGAGTTATACAGTAAGGGAGTTTTTACATGCGCTACAAACAAATTATTTTTGATGTAGATGATACATTGATTGACTTTGCTGCTACGGAAGATGAGGCACTTCATAGCTTGTTTGAAGCTCATGATTGGCTCTTATCAGCTAATTTGCAGCGGCAATACCATGCTTATAATCAAGGCTTGTGGCGAGATTTAGAACGAGGCAAGATTACTTACGAAGAATTAAGTGAACGCTGTTTTCGTGTCTTTTTAAAGCAAAATCTTAAGATTGATGTTGATGGAAATAAGACGATGGATGAATATCGGTCTTATTTTGGTGAAGCTCATAAATTGCTACCTGGAGTAAAGGATACTTTAAAATTTGCTAAACGACAGGGCTATAAATTGACGGTTTTAAGTAATGGCGAAAAGTTTATGCAGCGGCATCGATTGAAGTTAGCAAGAATTTATCAATATTTTGATTTAGTTGTTACTTCTCAAGAAGCACATTATCAAAAGCCTGATGAGCATGCATTTGATTACTTTTTTAGCCGCACTGAAATCGGAAAGAATGAAACAATCTTTTTTGGTGACGGTTTGCAATCTGATATTTTAGGTGCGGAAAGATATGGCTTTGATAGCATTTGGTATAATCACCGTCATCGCAAAAATACACTTGATTTGCATCCCTTATTTGAAGTTGATAATTACAGCCAACTCGTTGAGCTGATGAAAAACGATTTTAAGCAAAAATATTAAACGACCTAGTTATTAGT
>JAHLFT010000110.1 GCA_018883635.1 Candidatus Lactobacillus pullistercoris | reverse complement strand
CGGAGCTAACCGCCTCAATAGCGGAGCCGGCCAATTATATAATGGTCTTGCACAAGGCGCTACAGGAGCCGCTCAATTGAGTTCAGGCGTCGGTCAATTAAACGATGGTGCTGGTCAACTTAGTTCCGGTGCCGGCAAACTTGCAAACAGTATGCCAAAAATTACCGATGGTCTTAACGAAGCAAACAATGGTTTAGGTCAAGGTGGAGCATACTTACAAGGTTTACAACACTCAGCTGCTGCGAACACATTCTATATTCCAAAAGAATTTATCAAGAATGAAATGTTCCAAAAATCAATTGACGTTTACCTAAGTCCTAACAAGAAATCAGCAATGTTAATTGTCGTCTTCAACTCAAACCCAAGTGCTACTGAAGCTACTAACAAGTCTCAAGAATTGAGTGCTATGGCTAAAAAGTCACTTCAAGGTACTGCTTTGAAGAATGCTACAGTTGCTATGGGTGGTCAAAGTTCTAAGATTGAAGATACTAAGACTGTAGCAAGTCAAGACTTTATCAGAACTGCTGCTATCATGTTGATCGGTATTGGTATTGCCTTGATGTTTGTAACTCGTTCACTTCTTCAACCTGTATATATCTTAGGTACTTTGTTAATTGCATACCTTTGCTCATTATCAATTAATCAATGGATCGTTAAAGCAGTCTTGGGTAGAAGCATGTTAACTTGGAATACACCTTTCTTCAGCTTTATCATGTTGATTGCCCTCGGTGTTGACTATAGTATCTTCCTCATGACTAGATATCATGAACTTGAAAGTGAAGGATACGATACGCCAAGTGCTCGAATTCTTAAAGCCTGCTCAATTATCGGTACAGTTGTAATCTCTGCTGCAGTTATCTTGGGCGGCACCTTCGCAGCACTTATTCCTTCAGGTATTCCAACTTTAATCGAAGTTGCTCTAACAGTTATTATTGGTTTGGCTATTTTAGTATTCATCATGCCAATTACCTTAACTGCTTCGACTAAGCTAACTTATGAAGGGATTAATTTAAGCTGGGGTAAAAAAGAAAAAAGTAGTAAATAATAATATTTAAAATAGCAAAAGTCTTCATAGTGTCATTTAATGCGCTATGAAGGCTTTTTGTTTAACTATAATGCTGTGATATAATTTTTATAAAAATAAGAAGGAGAAATAAATGACTAAATGTCCAAATTGTGGACAATCTGTTACTAATGATGATAAGATTTGCCCAACTTGTGGCTTTAATTTAGCAAAATATCGCCAAGATTATTTTAGTGACAACGAAAAGCCGATTAAAAGAAGAGCTGAATATCGCAAAGAATTTAAACCAGAAAAACAGAACTCTACAGTTCAAAAAATGATTGCTTGGATTAGAAATAATGCGACGATTGTTTTTCTGCTTGGAATTGGACTGTTGATCGTAATGAGCTTTTCTCGTTCATTAGGTTGGATTCTTTTCTTAATTTTAATGATTTGGCTATTTTTGGTATGTGAACGAGCTGATAAAATTGAACAATATACCTCAGATCGTCGCTTAACCGAAAAGCTTAACCAGATTGGTTCAAATACTGTTAATACCTTTGAAGATCATCAACAAAAGATTAGACAAAAGGGAAAAGAGTTTGAAAAAAGTCATCCCCGAATTGAGGAACATGCAAAAAGGGTAAAGGAAAAGCGAAAAATCAGATATAGTTATACTCAACTTTCGGTCATTTTGACTGCATTTATTAGCTTGGTGGTGCTCTTTTCAAATTCAGGTGCAACTGCTGTTGTTAATAATATTTATGATGAGCGAATGTCGATTTCTCGTGTATTACTTGGCTTTGGTGGCAAGCTTTTAGCATCACATCAAACTGCACTTTATTCTTTAATAATATATGTTGTTTGGCTATTATTAATAATTTTTCCGATTCTTATTATTTATAATATTTTTAAAAATACTAAGAAAAGTCAGCTATCTGCATTCGTCCTATCTTTGATCGAAACGCTTTTTCTTATTTTCGTCGTAATGAAAATGTCTTCAGGTGGTAGTGCAGGAACTAGTATCTTAAGTCAATTGACGACACAATTACTTACTTACGCTGTGTCTGTTGGTGCTTCAACATATTTTTTGATCATTGCTAGCATCTTGACGACAGTATTATCTTTTTATAATTTGATTCATAAAAAACAAGATTTATAAAAGCAAAAAGTCTGGAACTTTCAATTATCTTAAAGTTAAGAAATTGATTTTTCCAGACTTATTATTTTTAACGTTAATTTTATTGATTGTTCTTGGTTACATCAATAACTAAGTGTTCATTGACAAAGGCCATCATTCCTAATTTGCTTAATTCGCGACCGTAACCAGACTTTTTAACACCGCCAAATGGTAATTCACCCGAGGTAATCCAGCGACCGTTAATAACGGTCATACCGGTTTCAATTTTACTTGCAACTTCTTGGGCATGCTTAATGTCACTACTAATAACCGATGAACCTAAGCCATAATTTGAATCATTAGCTAAAGCAATTGCTTCATCTTCATCTTGAACACAGAACACTTCGGCTACAGGGCCAAATAATTCTTGATCAAAGACTGGATTATTCTTATCAATATCTGTCAAAATAAGCGGTCTAAAGAATGCACCTTTTGAATCGATTTTTGGATATTGATAAAAGATTTTAGCACCACTAGCGATTGCTTTTTCAACTTGGGCTTCAAGTTTTTCCTTTGCTTTTTGCGAATTCATTGGTGGCAAAGTAGTATCTGGCTTGAGCGGATTGCCAGCTTTTAAATTAGAAAAGACATTCTTTAATTCATGAAGAACTTCATCATAACGCGGCTTTACAACAATTATTCTTTTTGAAGAAGTACATACTTGACCATCGTTGTAAGTTCTTGCATCTTTTAACACATTCTTCAATATTTGCGGATCAGCGTCATCAAGTACGATAAAGGCATCGTTACCTCCAAGTTCCATTGTTGACTTCTTTAAATTTTTACCAGCTTCTTCAGCAACAGCGCTACCGCCACGTTCTGAACCGGTTAAAGCTACACCTTGAATTCTTGGATCACGAATAATTTCTGCCAATTGTTCATAACTAGGGAAGAGGTTGAGCAAACTTCCTTCTGGCGCACCTGCACGCTTTATGATCTTTTCAATTAACATTGCAGAACTTGGTACATTGTGTGCATGCTTCAAGATGATTGGATTTCCGACAACGAAGTTTGGTGAAAAAACTCTGATTACTTGATAAAGCGGAAAGTTCCAAGGTTCACAGGCAAGAACAACTCCAGTAGCTTGCTTTAAGTAATAAGCATTGCCTAAATCACTATCAAGCTTTTCCGGTTCGAGCATTTTTACACCATTTTTAGCATAATAATTACAGATATTGGCGCAAAGTTCTACTTCTTCCTTAGATTCGCTCAGAAGTTTCCCCATTTCCATCGTCATCATTTTAGCCATTTCGTCTTCGTGTTTGATTAAATTTTCTGCGATTTTTGCTAAAATTTCAGCCCGGGTATTTGGAGATTCATGGCGCCATTTCTTGTATAAGGAGTAGGCTAGATTGATAGTTTCATCGATTTTTTCAGAAGTAGGATTATCAAAACTAGCAAAATTTTCATTATTATACGGATTGATAGATTGATATCTAGACATATTTTTACCTCATTGAATATTTATCTTCTATTTATATTAATTTATTTAAAAATAAGTTATTTTTTCTTATTATAGAGCGTTTACAAAAATCTAGTCTAGTAATAAAACTAATTTTCTGTTAACTGATCAATTAATTGCTTGGCCTTTGTTAAAACGTATTGATCATGATTAAAGCGCGCAAAACTACGAGCATCTTGTAAATGCTGAATTGCAGTTTTTTTAGATCCTTTAGCGATCGAATTTTGACCTAAGCGATACAAAATTCTTTCCATGTAATAAACTTTATGAAATTGTGATCCAACCTGGTAGGCGTATCTTAAGAGATAATTTGATTCTTTGTAATTTTTCCGTCGACCATAAAAGTCCCCCGCATCTGTAAGAATTAGTAGTGTATGAAGTGCGGTTAAGTCATCGTTAATTTGAATTTTAGTAATAGTTTTTGCTATTGCATCATAATATTTTTTAGTCTCATCATGATCACGACGGGCCTCGCAAACTTGCGCACAGCCATTTAAAGCCAGTAGGTAATAAATATTGTCTTTGTCGATCTCTTTTTCTTTTAAAATTGATTGAAAGTAAAAAAGAGCGGAAGCTTCATTACGATCATTTTCTAAAGCATAGAAGCCTTTTAAATAATTAAAGTGGATATGATCATTTAAATGTGCAATTTGCAAATTATTCAATTTAGCTAAACAATCAAAAATTTGCGAAAAATCTAGCCTTAGTGAAGCATATTCGGCGCGAGTGAGCGTTTGATAAACTTCAGTTTCTTGGCTGTTAATTATAATATCGCCAACCTCAATTCCTAGTCGTTTGCAAAGCTGGCGCAAAATTTTAAAAGATGGGATTTTTTTAGCACTTTCAAAATTACTTAGAGTAGCCTGGGTGCAGATTCCTTTTACCAATTCAATTTGAGAGACATGCTTTTTCTTACGGATTTTAGTAAATTTTTCAATATTTATCATATAAATTATTTCTGTCTTTTAATGGTTTGCCATAGGAAATCAAGAGATTCGTCAACATAATCTTTCCCGTAATCCATGGCATGACCGTGTCCTTTTATTACTAGTAATTGAACTTCATGATTATTTTGGGCTAAGTATTTAATAAAATTAAGCACACTAGTTATTGGAGTTAGTTCGTCAGCAGAGTTAATCATCATTAATTTATTAAGGTGAGTTAAGTCGTAAGAATTAGCATCCATTTTTTCAAGAGTTGAGTCTTTTTCATTACCAGCATATACAGTCGTGAAATATTTATAAAAACTATTGTGAATATCTGATAAATTCGTCAAACCCAATTCATTTTTAGCATCAGAAGAGGCGTTTACATTGGGATGTTTTGCAATCCAGTTTGAAAAATTAACTGGTGCAGACCAGCTTACTGTTGGAAAGCCAAATTTACCAGCAAGATAAATTGCCATTGTTCCGCCAACACTAGCACCGATTTGGACAATGTTTTTTTGATCATCTTCGTCAGTGTATTCTGAGTTTAAAAGCCAGTCGACAAAGTTTTTAGCATCTTCATGAGCTTCAGGAAATACGTGAGCTGGTGCCAAACTATAATCAGGAATAAAGGTCATAAACCCAGCGTTAGCAAAGCTAATTCCTAAATCCTTGACATCTTCTTTTTTACCGCGGAACCAGCCGCCACCGTGCCAAAAGATTAAAATTTTGGTATTAGAATCAGTATCATTTGGAAAATAAATATCAGTTGCTAAATTCTTTTTTTGATCATAAATAATATTTTTTTTTGTAATAACTGCCATACTAATCTCCTTTACATGACTATTAATTTTATTATAGCTTGAAATAGGATTTTAAGTTACTTTTAGAATTTGAACATTGATAGTACTTTTTTGATAGAATTAATGTAATAAATTTAGAGAAGGGGATGATGATGTGCACTTATCAGAAAAGACAAGTCGAAAATTAATTAATTACGCTACGATTGTTTCTAGCATTATCATCATTTTGTTGGTTATTTACTGGTATCGCTTGGGCATTTTTACCGATCAAACGAAAATGAGAGAGTATTTAGCCAATAAACAAATTGTCGGGCCAATTGTCTTTGTTTTAATTCAAATTGTTCAGGTCGTTATTCCAATTATTCCAGGAGGAGTTTCACTGCTTGGTGGTGTGGTCTTTTTCGGGCCGATTCCTGGTTTTATCTATAATTACATTGGAATTTGTATCGGTTCATTAATCAATTTCTTTCTTGCACGATATTACGGAAGAAGTTTTATTTTTCATATTATTTCTGAAAAAACGCTAAATAAATATATGAGATGGACAAAGAATCAAAAGAAATTTAATTGGTTCTTTGCCATCTGTATCTTAGCTCCGGCTGCACCAGACGATGTTTTATGTTTATTAGCCGGATTAACAGAAATGAAATTTTGGACCTATTTTTGGATAATAATTTTATGTAAGCCGTGGACAATAGCTGCTTATAGTATTGGATTAGTCTTTGGTTCAAAATGGTTATTAAAATTAATAGGAAAATGATGTTAGAAGGAAAAAGAGTATTTTTGCGGCATTTTGTCGAAACTGATGCACCGACGCTTTTAAAATGGGGACAAGATGAGCATTATCATAAATTAGCAGCATTTGAAAAAATAGCCGACTTAAGCGAGGCTCAAACCGCTAGTAGTCAATATGCTAAGCGTCTATATAGCTATGCACTTTGTTTAAAAAGTTCAAAAGAAGTTATTGGCTTAGTTGAACTTTATGAACGAGGAATGGATTTACAAGGTGGTTTGCTCAAAACAAAAGAACTAGGGTTTTTATTAGATAAAAATTTTGAGCATCACGGTTATATGACTGAAGGATTGGCTTTAATCTTTGATGATGCATTTGGAGTAAAAGGGCAAACTGAAATTTGGGCAGGAACATTTTCTTCTAATTTAAAAGCACAAAAATTTTTGGAAAATTTGCATTTTAAGTATATGTACACCGCTGATTACTCGCAGATAACAAATTTATTTTCATATCAAGAAAAATATTATTTGCTCAAACGAGAGGAATGGCTTAAAATAAAACAAAACACGAAATCTTAAGACTGCTTCAGAGAGTTCACGGTTGGTGCAAGTGAATGGATGTCGTTTCCGGATTTCTTTAATGTGGGCAATCAATAGTTGCACGGCCAGGCGCCGTTATCGCCATATAATGAGAGCAGCTTTAATTAAGCTGAAGATGGGTGGTACCGCGAAGCCGTGTGAGCCGATTCGTCCCTGTTATTGGGATGAGTCGGCTCTTTTTTTTGGAGGTTTTTCTATGTTAGATATCAAAGTAATTCGTGAGAATTTAGATTGGGCTAAAGATAAACTCGCTACGCGTGGAATTAAGCCTGAAGAATTAGATGAAGTTGTTGCACTCGATGCTAAGCGTCGTGAAGCTTTAACTAAGAGTGAAGAACTTAAAGCTAAACGTAATGAAGTTTCTAAACAAATCGGTGCAGCAAAGCGTAATAAAGAAGATGCAAGTGCTGCAATTAAATCAATGCAAGAAGTAAGTAAAGAAATTAAAGATTTAGATGAACAAATTAGATCTTTAGCAGAAAAACAAGAATACATTTTGCTTCGTCTTCCTAACTTCCCAGCTGATTCTGATCCAATTGGCCCAGATGATAGCTATAATGAAGAAGTTCGTAAGTGGAATGAACCAACTAAGTTTAACTTTAAACCAAAAGCTCACTGGGATATTGGTACAGATCTTGATATTTTAGATTGGGATCGTGCTGCGAAAGTTTCAGGTGCACGTTTTGTGTACTACAAAGGTGCAGGTGCACTTTTAGAACGTGCCGTTTTCAACTTCTTCTTAGATGAAAATACTAAAGAAGGTTACACTGAAGTGATCCCACCATACTTGGTAAACGATGCTTCAATGCAAGGAACGGGTCAATTCCCTAAGTTCCATGAAGATGTTTATACTATCGTGGATAACGATGATCCAGATAAGCTACGTGATTTAACCTTAATTCCAACTGCTGAAGTACCATTAGTTAACTACTTCCGTAATGAAATCATCCATGGTGAAAAGCTGCCAATTAATGTAACAGCAATGTCACCAGCATTTAGAAGTGAAGCAGGTTCAGCTGGTAGAGATACTCGCGGACTAATTAGAATGCACGAATTTAGAAAAGTTGAAATGGTTAAGGTATGTAAGCCAGAAGATTCATGGGATCAATTAGAAAAATTGACTCACAATGCCGAACATTTACTTCAAAAATTGAATTTACCATATCACGTTGTTGCACTTTCAACTGGGGATGCAAGTTTTACAAGTGCTAAGACTTATGACCTTGAAGTTTGGATGCCTGCACAAGATAAATATCGTGAAATTTCAAGTTGTTCTAACTGTACTGATTTCCAAGCACGTCGTGCTCACATTCGTTACCGCGATGAAAATGGAAAACTTCATTTAGCACATACATTAAACGGTTCAGGTTTAGCTGTTGGACGTTGTGTTGCAGCAATTCTTGAAAATTACCAAAATGAAGATGGTTCAGTAACTGTTCCAGATGTTCTTGTATCTTATATGCATGGTATGAAGAAGATTACTAAAGAAGATAGTTTGATTTAGATAGTTACTTTTTGGAAAACCGGGAGATTAATCTCCCGGTTTTTTTGACATTTAGGGTACCTTTTTGGTGTTTTTAAAATAAATTGCAAAAAAATAAAAAAATTTTTATCGATTTCTCACCGAAAATTGTGCAAATTGCGAACATTAAATTTTTATTTAGCTGATTTCATGGCTGTAAATATGTTGAAAAAATGTTCGATAATCAAATAAAATTACAACACGTCCTGGTGTTTCATATATAATACGAACAAGAAGAAAGATTTGACTAAAAAGCAAAGTACAGGTAATATATTTAACTGTCGTCAGGTTAAAAGCCAGGCGACAGAGAGATGAAAAAAAGTTCTTGACAAAGG
>JAHLFT010000109.1 GCA_018883635.1 Candidatus Lactobacillus pullistercoris | reverse complement strand
TTAAATAAAAACGACAGATCTTTATGATCATTTGGATTTGTTAAATTGCTCATACTTGCATCCCCTATCTAATTTTGTAAGTTTTATTAAATCTCGTTAAAGAAATTTAACAAATAATATCATATATTTTTTAGATAAGCAATATTTATTTTATATTATTTTAATTTTTTCATAAAAAATAGAATTAACACTTAAGTTGACTCCATACCAGCTTTTTATTCAATCTTTATTTTTCATTTATTTACGGAACTAATTTACATCTATTTTTATTTTGCTAAATAATTGATATTAAATAAGCCATTATAAATAAACAAAATTTCAACATGAGGTATCAGTAGATGTACTATGCCTCATCTTCTATCCTTGGAAATTTACAATATTAGCTCCAAGTATAAAATACTGTTCTTGATTTTCCGCTTCACTTTGAACTACTATGACATGCATTTATCATTACGACAAGAAAAAACAGTCCATGATTTCTCATGAACTGCTTAGAAAGAGATACTTCTAATATTTTCGAATTTTTATTGATGTTACTCTGTGATCTACATCTTTATAAAGAATAATATTAGCCCTTTCCTTGGTTGGTGCAATATAGTCACGTAGATTAACTAAATTAACTGTCCGCCAAATCTTTTTTGCATAATCAATTGATTCATCTAAAGGAATATGAGCCCAATGATAAAAGAAATTATTAGGATTATCTTTATTAATATCTAACAAGCGTTTAAAGCGAGTTAAGAACCATTCCTCTAATAAATTTTCACTGGCATCAATATAGATAGATAGATCTATATAATCACTGATAATCTTCTCTTCATTTTCAGGAACTTGCAAAATATTGATTCCTTCTAAAATCAAAACATCTGGATTAGTAATGCTACGATATTTACCAGGAACTATATCTGAAAGCTCATGTGAGTATACAGGATAGGAAACTTCCTCTGCCCCATTACTTACTTGAGAAAGAAAATCATTTAAAAGCGATGTATTATAGCTATCAGGGAACCCTTTACGTGACATTAAATTCTTTTGCTCCAGTACTTTGTTGGGATAAATAAAGCCATCAGTCGTCAATGATTGAACATCTAAATCAGAGTAAAATTGACTAATAAGTGCCTCTATTACTTTAGCAGTCGTTGACTTTCCTGCAGCAACTGATCCAGTAATTCCCAGGATAAATGGCTGGTTTAAATCAGCACTCTTAATGTAATTTGTCTTTAATTTAGAGAACATTTTTTTATTTTGAACACAAATCAATATATATTGAACTAATGGGATATATACTTCTTGAAGTTCATTGACTGTAACCTGTAACTTATTTTGATCAATAAAACTTTTTAATAATTCATAAGAAGGAGGCTCAATCTTAGAGTTTAATTTAGCCCAGTGATTACGGTCAACAGTAATAAAATTATTCATCATTTACGCTCTTTTAAGTACCAAATTAAGAGGTGTAACAATTATAGGGACAAGAATTGCATTAAATATTGCTTCCACCAAACCGTTGAAACCTAGAGCAGTAACTAGAATTGCCAACAATGGAGTTGACTGACTAAAATGCCCTAAGTAACTTGTTAAGGTGCTTGAATTAGACATAAACATTAAATCGGTAAGTAAAATTACAAGAATAGTGTTCGTCAGCGAAGCGACTGCTCCACTGAGCATATACCCTATCTTTTGAATATGTGCATCCCTATCTTTAAATTTCTGACTGATTAATCCAGGAAAGAATCCTGCTAGAATACTAGGAACAAGAGAGATTACTGGATTTTGGAACAAAAGCAAGCTGACCATATCTCCTGGTTGTGTATAGGCCACAACCAAACGAGTAAGTCCCCAAACTAATCCAAAACCTAATCCCCATTTTGGTCCCATTAAAGTACCATAAACAGCAATAGTTAATGGAATAGTAGTAATTGCAGGAAGACTAGGAAGAATTCTTACATACCCAACATTTGGGACAAATGTCTGAATAAATAGCAACGCAATAAATACAGCTGTGATCGTTAAATTGGTAATTTCTTTTCTAGTCTTCATAGTGATACTCTCCTTGCCATATGTTGATTTTTCATTCTTATTAGAGCACGATTTACACAAGCAGGAACAGCATCTGAAATATCGCCTCCAAATAACATAATTTCTCTTACAATACTAGAAGATATGTATGAACATTCAGGGTTTGAAAATAGAATCAAAGTTTCTATATTGGGGTCCATTTTCTTGGTCATTAATGCTATTTGTTGTTCATAAACAAAGTCTTCATTATTTCTCACACCACGAACAATAACATCAGCATTCAATTCATGAACCAAATTAACAGTTAAATCACTTTGAACAAGACTCACAGACACATTGGGATAAACAGACACAGCGTCTTTAACAAATTGATATCTTTGTTGAGGAGAAAACATACCATTTTTGGAGGTATTATTTGAAACAACAACGACTAACTTATCAAATAATTTTGAAGCACGACTAACGATATCTAAGTGACCATTAGTTATTGGATCAAAGCTACCTGGAAATATAGCTTTCATAATGATTCTTCCTTAATTTTTAATCAATTGATATCTTTTTATATTTAGAAAAGTATTTCAAAAACCAATTTTTAGCGTATTCTACTGTTGGATCTTCAGTGGAATTCATAGTATGACAAATTGATATCTTCCAAGGAAACTCAGGTGTAATTTCAGCATTCTTTATTGCATGATCACTATAGTTCTTTCCTATTGGTGCAGCTACAATACCAATCAAATTCTTATCACGTTGAACCAGATTTAAAATCAAGTCCCATGACTGAGTTTGGAGAAAATAATTTGGTTTCAGCCTGTCACCTTTAAATCTTTTATTTAATTGAAAAGTAACCATAAAATCATCTGTCAGAGTAACAATCTTTTCTTTTTCTATTTCAGAGAATGGGATTGGACCAGTATAATCATTAAAACGATGATCTTTATTAAACCAAACCCTAACTGTATTTTCGTATATTAAATCCTCATAAATGCCTTCAACAGTCGCTGGAGAAACAATCACAGCTAGATCAATATCACCTAAAATCAACATCCTTTGTAATTCATAAGCTCCACGCTCGATAATTTTTAATTGAATACCTGGATTTTGATTAATAAAGGCTATTAATGCATCATTGAACACGGTCGATATAATAACTGGCGCAATACCTAATCTAACAGTTCCGTTACTATTTTCTGATAATTCATTTAGTTTCGAAACCATTTCAATATATTGCTCATATACTTTTTTAGATTCCTTAACTAAAACTATACCGTAACGTGTCAATCCAATAATTTTACCCTTTCGGCGATTAAAGATTTTTACTTGTTGTTTAAATTCCATATCTTTAATTGCCTTACTAATAGCAGGTTGAGACACATGGAGGACTTCAGCACTACGAGTTAAGTTAAAGTCATTATCTGCTATCGTGAGTAAATAACGGATTTGGTTAATATCCAACTTTTAATCCTCCTCTGAATTAAAATACTTAGCTATTTCTTATCATTCTTGATATTCATGACTGGTTCTTGGAAAATTCTTGGATCCATCTCCTGTAAGTTGTCACTAATAATTGGTTTAAACTCCATTTGATCAAGAACATCTTTTTGTAAATCAACGCCTGGGGCAATTTCCATTAATTCAATACCGCCTTTAACTAGCTTAAATACGGCTCTTTCAGTTACATACCAGACTTCTTGATTACTGTCATATGCGACCTTACCTGAGAAGGTAATTTGTTGAACATGCTTTACAAATTTCTTTACTTTACCTTCTTGGATAATGTTTAACTTCCCATCCTTGATTTCTTCCTTGAGTCCAGCTGCAGTAAATGTACCAGTGAAGACAATCTTAGGGGTATATTGAGTAATATCAACGAAACCACCAGTACCAGCAATCTTAGGACCAAATTTTGAAACATTTAAGTTACCATATTGGTCAGCTTCAGCTAAACCTAAGTAAGTTGCGTCAAGTCCACCACCATTGTAGAAATCGAACATGTAAGGTTCATCAATAGTAGCTTGAGGAGCAATAGCTGTACCAAAACTACCACCACCTAATGAAGTGCCACCGAATGTACCTGCTTCAACAGTAGTTACGATATTGTCAGACAATCCCTCCTCTTTCATAACCATTGCGCAGTACATTGGATATTGACCAATACCGAAGTTTACACAGTGGTCTGTATCAGGATTGAATAAGAATGCAGCTCTTCTGGCAATAACCTTCTTTTTATCAAGAGGCAAATCCATTTGTTTAACGTCTTTTACAATATTAGATTTGATAATATCTGGATTATAAATATAATCGTTGGTTTGCTTAGTCATTTCAGGGTTGTCAGTTGGAACAACATAATCAACTAAAACGCCAGGTACTCTTACCGCCTTTGGATCAAGGCTACCCGCCTTAACAACACGCTTAACTTGAACAATTACCTTACCACCATTGTTGTGAGCTGCCATAGCAACAGCAGTAACATCCATAGTCAAAGGTTCATCATCAAATGTGATATTACCGTTTTCATCAGCATAAGTACCACGGAAAATTGATACATCTGGCTTTGGTGTTTCATAAGCCAAATAGTCTTTTCCATGAATCTTAATTCTGTTTACCAAGGTAGAATTCTTTGCGGCTTCGTTTAAACGACCACCATCATTTTCCGGATCAACGAAAGTTCCTAATCCAGTATGAGTTACTAGAACTGGACGGTGAGCAGCTGCATCTCTAAACAATTGTGAAATTGTACCTTGTGGGAAGTTAAAAGCTTCAAAATCATTATTTGCGACCATCGGTGCAAGCTTTGGAGCTAATGACCAAAGTCCACCAACTACTCGACGGAGCATTCCTTTTTCAGCAAAGTTTTCAACGGCTGAACCTTTATTGTCACCGATACCACAGCCATACCAAACATCCAAATCTTTTGGATGTCCAGTTTCTTGGTATCTCTTTTTCATCATTTCAAGAATTTCTTCAGCGACATCAGTGCCAAGGCAGCCATCAAGAGCTACACTGGCATTATCTGGGATCAATTCTGCTGCAGTTTTACTGTCAATAACTTTAACAGACATAGATTTATCCTCCTATGTTTAAATCTAACTAACTACGTTTCTACTGAATTGGAAACCAGATGAGTTTAATAATATGTATGAGAGTATGTTTCAAATTAGTAGAATTTTGGAATCATTTAATTCCTTGACACTTATAGGTTACCGCTTACATCTGGCATTGTGAAGTCATTAATTTTCAACGTTATCATAACTATCGGTTATAGCTTATAATAAAAAATAAAGGTGAAATTACATTCGCCTTTATTTAATGCTTGATTATAAATATTTTATTCATTAATTTAAAGCCATAAAATGGCTTTAAATTACATGATCTCGATGTTTTTATTTAAGATTCTTTGAGCATCATCCATCAAATCTTTAACAATTTCTGCAGCAGGTTTAGATTCTTTAATTAGACCGGCAACTTCACCAGCCATAAAGAAACTCTTATCAGGGTCATCTTCTCTTACACCAACGTACAAGCCTTTGTTCAATGCTGAATTAAATTCATCTCTTGATACACCTGTCTTTTCAAGCTCAAACAACTTACCTGCTTCTTCATTAGCAATACCACGAGTAGCACCACCCTTAATAGTAGAGCCCACAACAGCAGTACCAGTATCAGTAGCGTCAATAACGGCCTTACGCCAGTTATCACCTACAGGACTTTCCTTAGCAATTGAGAAAATAGTACCACATTGTACACCTTCAGCACCAGCTACAAATGCTTCAACAACACCACGACCGTCACCGATACCACCAGCAGCAATTAATGGAATATTGATTGCATCAGCAATTTGTGGCCATAATACCATTGAAGTAGTTCCACCAATGTGACCGCCGGCTTCCATACCTTCAACGATAACTGCATCAGCACCCATTTCTTCCATTTTCTTAGCAATCTTTACATTAGGAATAACTGGCATAACCTTAATTCCTGCTGCCTTTAAGTCAGGCATATATGGTTTAGGAGTACCAGCACCAGTAGTAACAATCTTTACACCTTCATCAATAATTACTTTAACATGTTCTGGTGTGTTCTTGTCCATCAGCATCAAGTTAACGGCGAATGGCTTGTCAGTTAACTTCTTGGCCTTTTGAATTTGCTCTCTTAATTCATCTGGAGTCTTACCACCAGCGGCGATAATACCTAACCCACCACCGTTAGAAACTGCGGCTGCTAAATCAGCAGTAGCTACTTCTTGCATCGCACCTTGTACAACTGGATATTTAATACCTAATAATTCTGTGACTCTATTCATAATTTATTCTCCTAGTATCAACTAAACAAAACACATTAATTTTTCAATTACTTGCCAGTAAAGCTCTTTTCTCTCTTTTCAATGAATCCTGCCATACCTTCTTTTTGGTCTGCAGTACCAAACATTTCAGCCCAAATTTGGCTTTCAAGATCGATAGCAATATCAAGTGGTAAGTCTGCACCTCTATCAACTGAGTACTTAGCACGAGCTACTGATAATGGAGCATTCTTCATAATCTTATGAGCGATTTCCTTAGCTTTATCCATTAATTCATCAGGTTCTGCAAGTTCATCGAACAAACCGATTCTATATGCTTCCTTAGCATCAATCATATCGCAGGTAGCAATCAATTCCTTAGCTTTACCTCTACCTACAACACGAGTTAATCTTTGCGTACCACCAAATCCAGGAATAATACCCAAACCAGTTTCAGGTTGACCAACCTTAGCCTTAGTAGAACCAATTCTCATATCGCATGAACATGCAAGTTCACAACCACCACCTAAAGCATAGCCGTTGACAGCAGCAATAACGAATTGTGGTAAATGTTCAATTTCGCCAAATGATGAGTGAGCAAGTTTTGATAACTTCAAAGCTTCAGTTACATTATCATTTTGCATTTCCTTAATGTCAGCACCTGCAACAAATGACTTAGCACCTGAACCAGTAACGATCAAAACACGAATATCGTCTCTTGCTTTAACTTCTCTTAAAGCATCACCGATATCTTGCAAAGTTGCTAAGTTCAAAGCGTTTAAAGCCTTTGGACGATTAATGGTTAAGACAGCAATCCCATCTTCTGCTTCATCTAACAAAACATTTTCGTATTTATTAAAACTCATAATTTTGTCCTTTCAAAAAACAAACTCATCTTTCGCTCTCATCGCCATCAATTTTTGTTCAAGTATGCACAAAATTCAAATTTACAATTATTTTCAAATATTTTTATGAAGCTTATGTAAGTGCTTGTCCTCGTAGTGTGGAAGCGGCACATTACTTTTGGTTATATATAATATAATAATCTAAATATTATTGTGAATTATTTATTATAGTTTTGCGTAAACCGCTTTCATAGCTGAGTATTTTATCCATATAACTTTCTTTGATAGCTATAATAACAATTACTATTAGCTAAGTCTTATGAGATTGTCATTTCTAGCTTAAGCTGCATATAATCAGGTTGAAATTATGTAAAAGGAGTGAGAAATATGTCGGGACCATGGATATCTCGTTATATTGCAGAGTTTTTTGGAACTGCAATCTTAGTAATTTTAGGTAATGGTGCTGTAGCAAATTCATTTTTGAAAGGCACCACAGGTAATGGAAAAGATGGTCAATCAAATGGTGGTTGGAATTTCATTGCTTGGGGCTTTGGATTCGGTGTTATGTTGTCTGCCATGCTATTTGGCTCAATTTCTGGTAACCACATTAATCCTGCCATTACTATAGGTGAAGCCGTATGTGGAATTTTCCCTTGGGATCACGTTGTACAATATATAATTGCTCAAATGCTTGGTGCAATTGCTGGGCAACTGCTAGTTGTAGCAATTTATTGGGTGTACTTTAAAGAGACTCCTAATAATGAAGGAGCAATTTTAGCTTGTTTCTCCACTGGTGAAACCTTAAACAATAAGCTCAACGGTTTTATCAGTGAATTCATTGATACTGCCATTTTAGGATTTGTCGCAATGGGACTTTATCGTGGAATGTTCTTTAAACAATCTATCGATATTGCCAACATTGGTATCGGACTAATTATTACCGCACTAGTTATGGCCGGCGGTGGTCCTACTGGTCCCGCATTAAATCCTGCTAGAGACTTAGGTCCAAGAATTGTACACGCAATTCTACCTATTCCAAACAAAGGAAATTCAAACTGGGGTTACAGTTGGATTCCTGTAGTTGCTACAACCTTAGGAGCAATACTAGGAATTTGGCTATATAAAATTAGTTTTGGTTTATAGATTTTTAAATTAAGCAAATACAAGAATGATGATGCATTAAACGTCACTTACTCGTTTTCTATATAGGAGAAAAGTGATATGAATTTTCTAACTAATGATGGAATTAAAATTAATTATCATGTGAAAGGTAATGGTAAACCTCTTATATTCGTGACAGGCTTTGGTGGTCACCAAGAGATTTGGAAATTACAAGTAGATTATTTTTCTGAACTTGGCTATCAGGTTATTACTTACGATCATCGTAATTTTGGTCGTAGCGAGCGAACTAAAAAAGGGCACACTTTAAATCGATTAACTTACGATTTGATTGAGTTAGTTGAACATCTAGGAATTAAAAAAGCGGCTTTTATAGGCCATTCAATGGGTGGTAGCGTACTCTATAATTTAATCAGATTAAAACCAAGTATCGTTCAGTTAGCAGTCATAATTGATCAAACACCTTTTATGATAAATACAACTGATTGGAAATACGGCTTTATGAATTATACTGTAGACAATTATATTGAAGAAGCTAAAAAAGTTCCCAATGTTCACGAAACTCTTCACGGATTAGATAACAGAGTAATGCCTGGTTTAATAGAAGCTAAGGTAGCTCATCCATTTAGCAGAACTGACAATTTTGATTTGTTGTGCGAACACGCTACTAAGGACTGGCGAAAGGTGGTTCCAAATGCCTCTATGCCAATCTTCGCAGTTGCAGCAATTAAAAGTCCATATTATAATTCTGACTTTACCACATGGATGACTCGACAAAACAACAATGTTAAAGCTACATTAGTTGCTAACAGCGGTCACGATATCATGGCTGAAGTTCCTGATCATTTTAATAAAATTCTTTATAAATTCTTGTTAGAAAATCATTATTCAAGTAAGTAAAAACGAAATTAGCTATAAGAAAAGGCCTAGGTTCATATCACAACCTAGGCCTTTTTTTCACACCATTTAAACTACGGGCAAAAGTATGTATTGCCATTTTAATTGCCTCATATAGCTTACATACTTCCCAGTCTACTAGATTTCTTACTGCTTTATGACCAAAAATAAACAGGCTACGTCTGCCTTTTACAAACGTAGCTTGTTTTGAGAGAGGGAAAATTTATAACTGATCATTTATTCAAAAACACTAGTAAATGTCTTAGCAGTTTTCATAGTCTTGTAATTGCACCACCAATACCAGCTGGTCCAATATCAATCATTTTCTTTAATTATTCTGGACTATGAATTTTCCCTTCAGCAATAACTGGCATTTCAGCATCGACCAAAGCTTTAACTAAATCATAATCTATCTGAACTATTACTTCTGTCTTAAATGAAAAATACGATGCATACAACAAGTAGCCTGATATGATTATCGTTTGTTATATCTGATTTAACTATATTTCATAGATAGTATTAACCAGTTAACCTTATATACCTGCTATAATAATTGTGGTGAAGAGATTAATTGGATAATTCATAATACTTCGCACTCATAAGAACGTCTTCTGTTAATGAAGGCGTTTTTATTTTTATCAGACCCAAAACAGAAAAGCCCCCGAAATTCTTGTCTGAATTTCGGGGTTCATATTATCTGCCGATATAATAGTGCCTTTTTTCTAGCAAAAACATTTTAAAATAACTCAATTAGAGATTAAAACCAACATAAAATAATGCTTATTCAAAATAGAAGTATATTTTCTTATTTCCTTAATACCTCTCC
>JAHLFT010000015.1 GCA_018883635.1 Candidatus Lactobacillus pullistercoris | reverse complement strand
CTAGCAATAATTATGATCCATTCAAGAATATGATACGATGTAGAATCTGTCTTCATCTGAACATAATCATCACGTTCATCATCATCGTCAATAGTACCAATATCTTTCATTAGATAGTAATTACCCAAGGTTACCAAAATCAAAATTACTAACCAAACTAAATCTTTGATAGTATGCCCGCGACCGTTAAAAATATCATTATATAAATCAAAAACATCCAAAATAGTTACTACTAAGAAAAATACTGTGCTTATGGCATATTTAAATTTTCTCTTTTTATCATTCTTCTTCATTTTTGACAAACTCCTCTAAACAAAACAAAGTTTCAATATTTGTCCCAAAAAGTTTTGATAATTTATAAGCTAAAACAATTGAAGGCTTATACTTCCCCTTTTCAACTGAAATAATGGTTCGTTCTGTAACATGAACTTTTTCAGCAACTTCTCTTTGCGTCATCTTTTTTTCTTTACGGTATTGTTTAACTAGATTAGGAATTTTAACTACTCCCTTCTAAAACATGAAGTACGCTTCATGTAGCTCACTTCATATTTTAACCATTTTTCTTCAATTTGCAATACAATAAAAGTAGCTAAATTTTCAATTAAGTAAGAGGACAAAATGCAAGAAATCAATTTAAATCAGCTTTACGATATTATGTACAATCATCTTGATACCAACGGTTGGTAGCCTGGTCGCTCCGACTGGGAAGTTATTTGGTCGACAATTCTAATCCAAAATACCAACTGGAAAAATATTGATAAAGCATTGAAAGTTTTATATCAAGAAACTAACTTTTTACCTGCAAATATCTTGAAATTGAGTAATGAAGAATTGCAGCAAACGATTGCATCAGCTGATTCATATACTCGCAAAGCCCAAACTATTAAGAATCTTGCTCAATATTTTAAAGATGAATTTAATTTTGATATTAAACTAGCACAAAAACAAAATAAAAAAGAAATTCTAGCTATTAAAGGTATTGGACCCGAAACTGCTGATGTAATCTTAATGTATGTCTTGCGTAAAGGTAAATTTGTAGTTGATCAATATTCAAGAAAGCTATTTTCTTGTTTAGGCTGGCAAAATATCCCTCCCTATGAGAAAGCAAAAAAGTTTATTGAAGCCAATTTGACTAATTTCACCTTGCGCAATTATCAAAATTTTCATGCCATGATTGATATGTTTGGGCAAAAATATAAATTACCTGAGCAGTTTAAAGACTCTTTTTTAGCCGATTATCAGCTTAAACAAATTTCATCTTAATAAAAAATTTGACAAGTCATGAAAACGGTTTTATTATTAAAGAGAATTAAATAAATGTTCTTCGAGGCAGGGTGAAATTCCTGACCGGCGGTAAAGTCCGCAACCCGCGCGAGCGGTGGAATCCTTATGGTACCGATAGTTACAGTCTAGATGGAAGGAGAATAATTTTTGCGTTCTTTTTTGACGCAGTTTAAATTATTTTTTGACTTTGAATATTAATGTCGAACCTCGAAGTAAAAACTTTGAGGTTCTTTTTTATTCTGTTAGGAAGTGATTTTAAATGGAAAAAGACCGATATTATATGAATTTAGCTTTACAAGAAGCTAAAAAAGGTCGCTATCAAACCTGGAAAAATCCCATGGTTGGTGCCGTGATCGTCAAAGACGATCAGGTACTAGCGACAGGTCACCACATCCACTATGGCAAAAGCCATGCGGAGCGTGATGCCATTTCTAAATTAACCCCAGAACAATTATTTAATTCAACCCTTTATGTCACGCTTGAGCCTTGTAATCATTTCGGCAAGCAACCTCCCTGCTCCGACTTGATTATCCAAAATAAAATTAAGCGTGTTGTGATTGCCCAAGTCGATCCTCACAAATTAGTGACTGGCAAAGGAATTGCTAAATTAAAGGCAAATGGTATTAACGTCACCACCGGTGTTTTAGCAAAAGAAGCACAAGAACTTAATAAGTTCTACACCTATTTTTATCAAAACAACCGGCCGTGGATCACAGTTAAGCAAGCTAGTAGCCTTGATTACCGTGTTAATCAAGAAGTTAATACCCGCACAGCAATTACTAATCAAGTGGTGTATCAACGAGTCCATCAAGAACGAGCAAACTATCAGGCAATCATGATTGGCTCAAACACTGCTATCATCGATAATCCGACTTTGACAACAACGATTAACAGTGATTATCCGCCAATTCGAATAGTAATCGATCGCCGTGGACGCCTACTTGATCATCTAGCCTTGAATTTATTAACGGACAAGAAAAGTACAACTTGGATTTTCACTCAAAATGATCAGCTAGTTAAAACTGCTGTTAATGAGAATGTCAAAATCTTTTTGATGAAAACCGATGCATTAAGCGAAGTTATTAATAAATTAAGCAATAAAGAGATTCAATCAGTATATGTTGAAGGTGGCTCTAGTCTGGCAAGTTCAATTATTAATGAAAATTTAGCCAACTATTTCATTGAGTATTTAAGTCCTATTTTTTTAGGAAAAGACGGCTCAAGTGGTGTGGTACCTGATACCAAAATTAACTTAAAGCATATTAAGATTGAACAACTGGAAGACAATTTAAGAATTGCAGGTGAAATAAATGTTTAGTGGTTTAGTCCGCGGAGATGCCAATATTCAAAAAATAGATAAAAATAAAGAAACGATAGTCTTAACTGTTAAATGTGCACCTGATTTTACAAATAATCTCAAGATCGGCGATTCAATTGCAATCAACGGAACCTGTTTAACGGCCGAAAGTTTTACCAATGATACGTTTACAGCCACAATGATGCCGCAAACTTATAAAAAGACGATTTTTAAAGATTTAGACATCGGTGATCAATTAAACGTCGAACGGTCTTTACAAGTAGGAAAACGTTTAGAAGGTCATATCGTGACTGGACATGTCGATGATATTGCTCAAGTCAAAAAAATTAATCAAAACGAAAATGCAATCGAAATTTGGTTCACCTTCCCTGCTAGGTTAGAAAAACAAATTGTTCCTCAAGGCAGCATTGCTATCAACGGCGTTTCACTCACCGTAATGGATACCAAAGATAATTCATTTTCAGTTGGTTTAATTCCGCATACACAAGACGAAACAAATTTAGCCAAATTGAAAGTTGGCTCAAAAGTAAATATTGAAACTGATATTTTAGGAAAATATGTCGAAAAGAATTTAGAAAAGAGAGTTTAAAAATGGATGTTGAAAAAATTCAAAATGCAATCGAATGGATGAAAAATGGCGGCTTAGTCATTGTCGCTGATGATGAAGATCGTGAATCTGAAGGTGACATGATCGGTTTAGGTTCAAAAGTAACTCCTGAAAATGTCAACTTTATGACCAAACATGCCCGCGGACTACTTTGCACGCCAGTAAGCAAAGAAATCGCACAAAGATTGAACTTCTATCAAATGGAAGAAAACAATACTGATCCTTATGGTACTGCCTTTACAATTAGTGTAGATTACAAAACAACAACTACTGGAATTTCTGCTTATGATCGGGCAGCCACAATTAAGGCGATTGCTGATCCAAATAGTAAACCAGAAGATTTCTTCAGACCAGGTCACTGCTTCCCATTAGTTGCCAAAGATGATCAAATCAAAAACAGAAACGGTCATACTGAAGCATCAATCGCTTTAGCTCATCTTGCTGGCGAACCTGAAGTCGCTTACATCTGTGAAGTTATGAAGAGCGATGGTCATATGGCTCGTCGTCCGCAATTAAAAGAAATTGCTAAAGAATATCACCTACCATTTTTAACAATTGCGGAATTGCAAGAATATATTAATAGCCGGGCGAGTAGTCGCTCAGACTTTGTAAATTTACCAACTAAGTATGGCAATTTTAAAATTAAAAGCTATGGCAATGGTAATCTCGCTTTGGTTAAAGGCAAAATCGATCCTTCAAAACCAGTTTTAACTCGCGTCCATTCTAAGTGTCTAACTGGTGATACCTTTGGTTCAAAGCGCTGCGACTGCGGCGCACAACTTCATACTGCAATGAAAGAAATTGAAGAAAATGGTTCAGGAGTAATCCTTTACCTTAATCAAGAAGGCCGCGGAATTGGGTTGACCAATAAGCTTCGAGCATATGCCTTACAAGATCAAGGACATGACACTTATGAAGCTAATCAAATTCTCGGCTTTGCACCTGATGAACGCAATTATGATGTTGCCGCAAAAATTTTTAAAGATTTGCAAATTAGAGAAATTAATCTTCTGACAAATAATCCTGATAAAATCGATCAACTGAGTGATTATGGTCTCAAAATTAACAAGCGCATCCCACTAGAAATCAAGCCTAACGATGTTGACCTTTTCTATTTACAAACTAAGAAAAAGAGATTCCATCATTTATTAAAGTTGCAGGAGGCTAAATAATGACCGAATATACAGGAAATTTCACTAATACTCACGGTAAAATTGCGATCGTTGTAGCCAAGTTCAACGAAATTGTTACTAAAAATTTAGTCCGCGGTGCAAAAGAAACGCTTCATCAATTTGGAATAAATGATGATGAAATCGACGTTTTTTGGGTACCTGGTGCTTTTGAAATTGGCTTTACTGTACAAAAGATCGTTAACAGTAATAAATATTCAGGTGTGATGACATTAGGCGCAGTAATCAAAGGTGAAACCGATCATTATGCAATGATCATTCAAAATGTAACTAGTGCAATCATGCAAATGAATCTCCAAGCAAAAATTCCGGTAACTTTTGGCATTTTGACTACTGAAAACATCGAACAAGCACTTCAACGTTCTGGATTAAAAGTTGGTAATGAAGGCTCGTCGACAGCACAAAGTTTGCTTGAGATGATTTCTTTAAACGAACAACTTAATTAAAAAG
>JAHLFT010000108.1 GCA_018883635.1 Candidatus Lactobacillus pullistercoris | reverse complement strand
CGAGCGTTTTCACCACCAGGGAAGTTCTCTGGGTCATCTTCAGCAACATCGTTGTTTTCTTGACCACGATCATAGAAGATTTCAGTATCAGGACCACATGGACCTTCACCAATATCCCAGAAGTTATCTTCCAATTTAACAATGTGGTCTGCTGGCATCCCTGCCTTAACCCAAACGTTAAATGAATCGGTATCTTTTGGATAAACAGTACAGTAAAGCTTGTCTTTAGGCAAGTCCAACCATTTAGGACTAGTTAAGAATTCCCAAGCCCAAGGAATAGCTTGATCTCTGAAGTAGTCACCTACTGAGAAGTTACCCAGCATTTCAAAGAAAGTTTGGTGACGAGCAGTCTTACCAACATTTTCGATATCGTTAGTTCTGATTGACTTTTGTGAAGAAGTAATTCGGTGGTTCTTTGGTACAACTGACCCATCGAAGTATTTCTTCATCGTAGCAACACCGGAGTTGATCCAAAGAAGAGTAGGATCATCTTGTGGAATCAGTGATGCACTTGGTAAAACCATGTGGCCATGTTCTTTGAAGAAGTCTAAGAACATTTGGCGAAACTCTGAACTATTTAGTTTCTTCATTAAAATTTCTCCCTAAAAACAAATAAAAAACACCATTGCTTACTCAAGGACGCTCCGCGCGCGGTACCACCTTGATTGCAACAGTGTTTGTTACCTCTTGATATTCTTAATTAATAAAACTTAAAGGAGCATCCCTTAAAGCGAATTAAGCTTTTCTCACCAACTAGCTCTCTCTTTGAAATTCTACTTTAAAAGACATATCTTAAGCTGAAAATAATTGTACTACTTGCTGTCAGTTTGTCAACGCCCTTGTTCTCGGCGCCGTTTTCTTAAACGTTTTGCCTTGCGTACTTCGTGACGTTGTTCAAGTTTACGTTTTTGACGATTATCTTCTTGAATTGCCCGCTTGATCTTTTTCTTGTAACCGGGCTTACGTTTAACTTTCTTCTTTTTTACGTAACCCACTAATTTAGGATCTAACTTGCGATTCTTTGCTTGGCGATTATCACGTCTATGATAATGCTTACGTGGGACTAATTCACCATTTTTAATTTCAACAAAATCAAAATGAATCCCCACATTTTCCAACTCTTCAATCCGATTCATTTCTTCATCACGAATTAAAGTAATTGCATGGCCAGATAAACCATTGCGTCCTGTCCGACCAATTCGGTGAATGACAAATTCAAGATCCTTAGGGACTTCATAATTAATTACTAAACTAACACCTTGAATATCAATTCCGCGTGCTGCCAAATCACTAGCAATCACATATTGAAATTGACCTTGTTCCACCTGACGTAAAGTTCTCTTACGTTCCCGCTCAGTAATTCCACCATGAATTTTAGCAACTTTCATCCCTTGACTTTGTAAATAAGCCGTTATTTCATCTACTTTTTGTTTAGTATTAGCAAATACCAAAGCTAAATATGGTTGGCCCATTGTCAACAATTTATGTAAGACATTCTTTTTATCTTTTGAGCCAACATCTAAAAGATCATTCTTAATGGTAGGTGCAATTACTGTCGGATTATCAATAACAATTTCTTCAGGTTGTGTCATATATTTACGCAAGAAATGTGTTAGCTTAACCGGAATTGTAGCTGAAAAGACGGCAAACAATACATCCTTAGGTAATTTGCTGGCTACTTGATCGATATCAGATAAAAAGCCCATATCTAGCGTCATATCAGCTTCATCGATAATAAAATCTTTTACCATATCGACATTAAAGATTTTCTTTTGAACAAAATCTAATAATCTTCCCGGTGTAGCAATAATTAATTGCGGCTTTTTATTTTCGATTTTGTTCAATTGTCTTTCACGATCAGTCCCACCAGCTAAATGCATAATCGAAATATCTAATCCCGATGCTTTACGTAAGGTTTTAGCAACCTGATAAAGCTGATCAGCTAATTCTCGACTAGGTGCAGTGATTATTGCCTGAACATAATTGGCATTCACATCAATATCATTGAAAACTGGAATCAAATAAGCATGCGTTTTCCCAGACCCTGTTGCTGACTGCACAATTACATTGTTTTTAGCAAGTAAAACCGGAATGACCTTTTCTTGAACCTTAGTTGGAGTATTAAAATTAATCTTTTTTAATCCAGCTTGTAATTTAGGATTAATTTTTGCATCAGTAAAAATATTATTCATGTTCCTCATTGTATTTCTTAGTTACTTCAACGACTTCCGCAAATATTTGCTTAACTTCATCCATATCTTTGGCATTAGCACCTGAAGCTAAAGCATGACCACCACCGTCATGTTTTTCAGCTAATTGATTAATAACTGGTCCTTTAGAACGATAGTGTACACGGAATGTGCCATCTGGCTTTTCAACAAAAACATTCCAAGCCTTAATATCCTTAATTCTTCCAGGAGTTGAAACAGTAACTGAAGCTTGATCATCAGTTACCCCTAACTTCTTCAGTTCTTTTTGAGTTAACACAGCATAAGCTGCGCCACTAGGATTAACTGTCATGTAATCTAAAACTGCTGCCTGTAATTTTGCCTGTGCAAAAGTAACATCACTAATATTACGAGCAATTTCATTAATATTAATACCCGTTTTTGCAAGTTGACAAGCAACTTCAAAGGTATGAGAAGATGTTTCAGGATACATAAATCTACCTGTATCACCAACAATCCCCGCATAAAGTGGATAAGCCACTTCAGAAGGTAAAGGTAATTTTTCTGCATTAATAAAGTCGACAATAATTTGTGAAGCCGCTGGAGCATCTGGATCAACATAGCTCATATCTGCATATGGATCAACATCTGGGTGGTGATCAATTTTAATTAAAAAAGAAGCTTCTTTGTAAAGTTTATTTGAAATGCGAGGTGTATTAGCAGTATCAGTGGTAATAACTAATGCACCTTCATAATCCTTCTTTGTAACTTTATCCATTGTATTGATCCAAGCTAGATCACCTTCATCATCTTCACCGGCACACAAAATCTTTTTGTCAGGGAATTGTTCTCTTAAGCTTCTAGCTAAACCAGCTTGCGAACCAATTGCATCTGGATCTGGACTAGTATGACGATGCAAAATTATCGTGGGATATTCTTTAATCTTTTCATAGATTTCATCAAAAGTACTCATAATTAATTCTCCTTAATTTATTCAACATCTAGTTTAACAAAAAGTTAAAAGCTGTGTGGCTTCTTTCATAATTTATAAAGTCGAAAAGAGATTTGTCTCTTGGTAGGTTTCTGCTTCTAAATTTGTTACCGAAATGCCTAACAATCGAACTCCACGATTCAAAATTTCGGTTAAAGATTTCAAAATTTCTCTAGCCTCACTAAAAATAATATTCTCGTCTTTAGTTTTTTTAGTTAAAAGGCTTCTGCGCGTGATTGTATTAAAATTAGTATCTCTAATTTTTAAAACAACACAATTTGTTTGTAAATTATTACTATCTAAATTAAGTGTAATTTCATGACTAAATTTTCTTAGCCAAGTCAAAGCAGTTTGTTCGTCAAAAATTCCAGGCTCAAAAGTGCGTTCCTTACCAATTGACTTTCTTTGCCGTTTGGCTTGAACCGGACTGAGATCAATTCCACGTGAATGCATTGCCATCATATAGCCCATTTTTTTAAAATTATCCATCAGAAATTTTACACTCTTAGCTTGTAAATCAGCTCCTGTATTAATACCTATTTCTCTCAAGGTTTTCTGCATTTTTTTGCCAACACCAGGGAACTTTTTAATATCTTGCTGAGCTAAAAAATTTTTTGCTTCTTGCGGCAAAATGACTGCTTTGCCAAACGGCTTGGCATATTCAGATGCCATCTTGGCTAAAAATTTATTGTAGGTAACTCCAAAAGAACAAGTTAAACCTAATTCTTGATAAATTTTTTGTTGCATATAATTACCAAGTTCAATAGAAGAATAGTCTCCAAGCTTATTTTGACTAACATCAAGATAAGCCTCATCTAAAGAAATAGGTTCAATTTGATCTGTTACCTCATGCATAATTTGATGGATTTTTGCAGACACATGCCGATATTTTTTAAAATCAGGAGAAATAAATACCAATAAGTTATCAGGTATTCTTTGCACCGCCTTAATTGCTGGCATTGCGCTTCCTACACCATATTTTCTGGCAATATAATTCGCAGTAGTAATTACACCGTGGCCATTATGCTTACGTGGATCATGAGCAATTACAACAGCTTTATTTTTTAATTCGGGATGATCTCGAAGTTCAACTGACGCATAAAAAGCATCCATATCTAAGTGAATTATGCGCCGCGAAAAATCATTTTTGGGTAATAAATTATCACTATTCATAAATCCAATGTTCAGTTGGTGATTCAAAAATACGCTTAGCTTCAACCGGCCCCATTCGATATGGTACATATTGAAGAAGTTCATTACCTTCTTCATTTTCTTTTTGCCATTCATCTTCAATAGCATCAATAAAACTCCAATAGCGTTTTAACTCGCTCCAATGAGTGAAATTGGTTGAATCATTAATAAAGACATCATGAAGCAAGCGTTCATAACCGTCTGGTACTTTAGCCAATTCTTCTTTTGAAAAAGTATAAGTTAAATCTTCTCTTCGAATTCCAGACTCTGTTATTTTCTTACCATTAATCGTGATATAAATCTTGCTCTTAGGATCAATTTCAATCGTAATATTGTTTGAATGTGCTTTTCCATATGGATTATTCATATGCTTCAAAACAATATCGATTCGATTCTTCTTTTCTTTAAATTCTTTACCCGTTCTAAAGTAAATTGGAACACCTGCAACTGGACCTTTAGTAAATTTAACTTTTCCAGCAACGTAAGTTTCAGTCGTTGAATCGGGACTAACTTTAGGCTCTTTTTTATATGCAAATGTAGTATCACTTCCCGCATATTGGGCACGAACAAATTCATGCTTAATCTGTTCAGAAGTTGGAATAATCAAACTATCTAACAGTTCTTGCTTTGCACTATGAATTGCATCAGAAGAAATACTCTTTGGCTCTGGCATAGCTAACAATGTAATTATTTGAAAAATGTGATTTTGAACCATATCTCTCAGTGCACCAGAGGTTTCATAATATTCACCACGTGCTTCTACCCCTAACCGTTCAGCTAAAGTAACTTGAATATTCTTAATATTATCTTTATTCCAAATATTCTTAATTAACGGATTAGTGAAACGTAACGGCAAAATATTTTGCACCATTTCTTTTCCAAGGTAGTGGTCAATTCTAAATATTTCATCTTCATCAAATGAAGCTGTGATTTGCTTATTTAATTTCTCAGCACTTGCTAAATCACGACCAAATGGTTTTTCAACCACAATTCGATTGAAACCTGATCCAGTTAAATGTTGGTCATTGATATGAGTAGCAATCGTCCCAAAGAATCGTGGAGCCATTGCCATATAAAACAGGCGATTGCCTTGAGCATTATAACGATCATCTAAGTCTTGAGCCAACTTTTTCAAAGTTTCATAATGGTCAACATTTGTAACATCGTGAGATTGATAATAGAAATGGCTAGCGAAATCTTTTGCACTATTCTCATCAACTTGGTCATGTGTTTCATGAATTGCATCAATAACTTGTTCACGTAAATATTCATGAGACCATGGACGACGAGCAGTTCCAATCACTGCAAAATTATCATGAATTAAACCTTGTTCATACAAATTAAATAAAGCGGGATAAAGTTTTCGATGTGCTAAATCTCCGCTACCACCAAAAATAATCATTATAACTGGGATATTTTTCATGTTAATCCTCCATTTGCTTAGTCACTCATGTTAATTTTACAACAAGCAAAATTAATGCAAAACAAAAAAAGTGCTGACACGCACCTTTCTTTTATCTTTAATTTTCTTCTGAATCTTTTGTTTCTGAATTTTCGGATTCAGTATCACTTTCAGCACTTGAAGAATTTTCTTCAGATTTTGTTTCGGTCACTTCGCCTTCTACTTCTTTCTTTTCAGTTTGAACTTCGCCATTTGGAAGCACCTGACGAATTGCCATTCTACTAAAAGTAAGATAAATACCATCTGCATCAATTACGACAGTGTTATCTTTGTCATTGATTGAATCAACTTTACCATGCAAACCATCGACCAAAATGACTTTATCGCCTTTTTTCAATTGATCCATCATTTGCATTCTCTTTTGTTGTTGCTTTTTCTGTGGACGAATCATACCGAAATACATAAATCCACCCAAAACAATCAAAATAATTATCATAAACATGTTGTTGCCACCAGCTGCTGGTGCACTAGCTAAAAATAAAGTATTCAAATTTTTCACCTCATAAAATCATTACTATATCAATTATACAAAAAGCATAACTAATATGCACTATTCTTCCTTAGGATTAGGAATTCCAAGCTGATTATAGGCCTTATCTGTTGCCATTCTTCCTCTTGGGGTTAATAAAATAAAACCATGTTGCAATAAATATGGTTCATAAAGCGACTCAATTGTTTCGATATCTTCACCAACATTGGCAGCTAGCGTTCTTATTCCAACTGGTCCACCATTATAAACTTCAATTAATGTCCGCAACAACTTGCGATCAGTTAAGTCCAATCCTTCAGCATCAACTTGCAATTGATTTAATGCATGCTCAGTTGTTTTAAGTGAAATAGTATCTTCACCTTTAACTTCCGCAAAATCACGTACTCGTTTTAACAATCTATTTGCAACACGTGGAGTTCCTCTTGAGCGTCTGGCAAGTTCAAGTGCAGCTTCGGATGCAATTGAAGTATGAAAGACATCACTAGAACGCTGAATTATTTGTTCTAATTCTTCAACGGTGTAATACTGCATATGTTCAACTATGCCAAAGCGATCACGAAGTGGCGCAGACAATTGTCCAGCTAATGTTGTCGCTCCAATTAAAGTAAATGGTGGCAATGGTACATGCACTGCGTGGGTTGTTTCGCCTTCCCCAATCATAATATCAACGTAGTAATCTTCCATTGCAGAATAAAGAACTTCTTCGATCGGCTTAGATAAACGGTGAATTTCATCAATAAATAAAACATCCCCAGGGTTTAAATCCGAGAGAAGTGCAACTAAATCGCCTGCTTTTTCAATTGCAGGACCACTTGTACTTTTTAAATTAACGCCAAGTTCATTAGCGATAACAAAAGCTAAAGTCGTTTTACCAAGACCTGGTGGTCCATACAATAAGACATGATCTAAAGCTTCATCACGCTGTTTAGTAGCCTTAATATAAACTGCCATCTCTTTTTTTACCCGTTTTTGTCCTAAATATTGATCAAGAGATTGCGGTCTTAACGACATTTCCACTTGTTGTTCTTCTACGTCTTGCACTTCACTTGATACGGTGGAATCTTCTTTATCAGTCAAAAAATTCACTTCCTAACTTTTACAAACTTATGTTCATTATATCATTACTTCTTAAGTAATAATGCTAAGCCTTTCTTAATATATTGATCTGCACTATCTGCATCAACTTTTTCAAGTTTAGGGGTTATGCGCTCAACTTCTTTTTTCGTATAGCCTAATGCCAGTAAAGCGAGTAATGCATCATGAAGTGCCGGACTTACATTATCTTGTTCATCCGTTCGATCCAATTGACTGACATAATCGCCTAATTTTCCCTTTAAATCTAAGACAATTTGCGAAGCAGTTTTCTTTCCTACTCCAGGGAAACGAGTCAAATATTTTACTTCACCTTGCTCAATTGCTTCAGCTAATGAATCACTATCTTCTGCTGCCATAATTGCTAAAGCCGATTTTGGTCCAATACCGCTTACACTTAACAATTTTAAAAATAATCCTTTACCCCGTTTATCTTGAAAGCCATATAAAGTAAAGCCATTATTATCAGAAAAGTTTTGTTCAATAAATACTTTGGCTTTATCGCCCTCTTTATATGCAAATGGTGTAGGACTATATACCTTATATCCGACTCCATTAACATCAACCACTATAAAACTTGGTGTAACTTCAGTGATTACGCCTTCTAAATATTCATACATACTTATTCATCCTTTTTAAACATTTTTTCAAGATCATGCTTACTCATTCTAACCAGGACTATTTTTCCTTCAGCATCACGATATGGATCACTACAACTGCGTAATTTATTCAAAATTTCACTACTTTCACTGGCCGATAAATTCAAACTAGTCGTTTGCTCCTTAGCCTGATTTGCCGCAATTTGAAAATAAAAATTTTCTTTACTACTATGACTTCGATTCAAAAAATCATCAAGTATTTGACGAATTGTGCTCTCCGCGTCTTTTTGTATCCATGTTGGATAAGAGCGAATGATAAAACTGTTCTGTCCAAATTCTTCTAAATAAATACCAATCTTTTTAATCTCATCAATTTTTGCTTTAATTTGAATAAAATCAAGATTACCAAACTCAAGAACTAACGGAGTTAATAAACCTTGCTGCGTCAACTTTTCAGTAGTCAAGCTTTGATAAATCTTTTCAAAACTAAGTCGTCTGCGGGCAGCCAATTTATCAACTAAAAATAAATCACCTGCATTTTCTGCAATAATGTAAGTTGAAGTTTGTGCTAAATAATTTAATTTAGGTAAATTATTGGCCAGGGTTTCATCCCCATGTGAAATTATTTGCGAATCAATTTTTTTATTAATAAACGGAGTTAATAAAGTCTGTTTTTTAACGTTTTCTGCCCAAGTACGGGTAATAATATAGCGATCGTCTTCGCGCGGAATACTTAAATCTACATATTGCTTTTCCTTTTTGGGTTGTGTTAATTGCGTTTCATCTTTTTGCTCATTTACTTCTGGCAAATCAATTCTTTGAGTATTAACGACATTTTTATTTAAATTAAATTTTAACTGATCAACCAAAGTATCTTGACGATTATTTGTCAAATTTTCAAAGCCATTATTTTCTTCAGTTTTATTAAGCAAAGCTTCACTGATCGCTTCAGTAATTAAACGACTAAGCTCTTTTTCTTTAGATAGTCTAACCTCTTGCTTAGTCGGATGAACATTGACATCAACCAATAACGGATCAACCTTTATTTCTACAATAATGATCGGATAATGTCGAACTGGCAATTTTGAACCATAGCCATCCATAATTGCCGCATTCAGGTGAAGATTTCGAATATAACGTCCATTCAATAAAATCGAAATATAATTTCGCGTTGACCGCGTTAATTCAGGAATTGACATTAGTCCAGTCACCTTAAAGTCACTGTCACTATTTTCAAATGAGATCATTTTTTCTGCAATATGACGACCATAAACATTAGCAACAGTTTGATCTAATTTGCCATTTCCAGAGGTGCGTAAAATAACTTTACTATTATTAGACAAAGAAAAGGCTATTTGTGGATAACCTAACGCAATACGGTTAATAATATCCACAATCTTCATCATTTCTGTTCTATGACTCCGCAAATATTTTAGTCTAGCAGGTGTATTAAAGAATAGATCTTTGACTATGATTTTAGTTCCCGTTTGCGAAGCAGCATCTTCCTGTCCTTTTTTAACACCACCACTAAAACTAGCTTTAGTACCAATCTCACCATTTACAGCTGTCGTAATATCAACATGTGCCACAGCTGAAATTGAAGCGAGAGCTTCTCCTCTAAAGCCTAATGTTGCGACTTTGAATAAATCATGTTCATTATTAATTTTACTAGTTGCATGCCTTGTAAAAGCCAAATCCACTTGGTCACGTGCAATACCGGAACCATTATCTTGAACAACTATTTGCTTTAAACCAGCATCGACAAAATCGACCCGAATTCTGGTTGCTCCGGCATCAATCGAATTTTCGACTAATTCTTTGACTACACTAGCAGGACGTTCAATAACTTCACCTGCCGCTATTTGATTAGTTAAAGTTTCAGATAACTCATGAATTTTTGCCATTACTAATCTTCATCCTTTAAATCCTGCTGCCAGTTTGCAACTAATTGCATAATTTCTAATGGTGTTTTACCAGCTAAATACAAATTAGAAATTTCATCTAAAATATCTTTTTCAGCACTTGAAACTTGCTCATGATCTTCTGAAACAGTATTCTCTGTTTCTTGTGGCTCTGCCTCATTAAATAGGTTTAATTGGTCGCTTGCAGGTCCTAATTCACTTGCACCTTGAGCTTCTAAGCGTTTAAGTAATTTCGTTGCTTCGCGCAAGACTTTATTAGGTAATCCAGCTAATTGGGCCACATGGATTCCATAACTTTGATCTGCTGGTCCTGGCAAAATCTTATGCAAGAAAATTAATTTTCCATTTTCTTCTGTTGCTCCAACATGAATATTCTGCAAGTGCTTTAAACTTTTATCTAAATCAGTCAATTCATGATAGTGCGTTGCAAACAATGCTTTGGCACCAACTTTATCATGAAGATATTTTACAATCGCACCAGCAAGCGCCATTCCATCATAAGTTGCAGTTCCTCGACCAATTTCATCAAACAATACTAGACTTCTCTTAGTGGCATATTGTAAAGCTTCATTTGCTTCGCTCATTTCAACCATGAAAGTACTTTGACCTGAAATCAAATCATCTGCCGCACCAATTCTAGTAAAAATTTGATCAAAAACAGGCAAATCAGCTTGATCAGCTGGTACGAACGATCCAACTTGCGCCATAATCGCAATTAATGCCATTTGCCGCATATAAGTACTTTTACCAGACATATTAGGTCCCGTGATGAGGTAAATATCCGTATCTTCACCCATTTTCACGTCATTTGGAATATAGGAGCCTGCTGTCATCACTTTTTCGACAACTGGATGGCGACCAGCTACAACAGAAATATCCTGATTATCATCATGGAAATGTGGCCGGCAATAATTATTCTCTTCCGCAGCAGTTGCAAATCCAGTAAACACATCTAATGCCGCTAATTGATGGCCTAATTTTTGGAGTGCAGGAATATATTTTTTAACTTCTTCACGCAATTTGACGAAAATATCATATTCAAGATCAGTTGATCTAGTTTGGGCTTCCATAATCAAATTTTCGTGTTCTTTTAACTCAGGCGTAATGTATCTTTCGGCATTAGTTAAAGTTTGTTTTCTTGTATAACGATCAAGTGGAACTTTACTCTTATTACCATTAGAGACCTGTAAATAGTAGCCAAAAACTTTGTTATATCCTACCTTCAGATTTTCAATTCCTGTTTTTTGCCGTTCATCCTCTTGCATTTGTGCAAGCCATTTTTTACCGTTATTCATCGCATCCCGATAACGATCAAGTTGCGCATCTACGCCATCTTTAATTAAACCACCCTCTGTTGTTAAAATTGGTGGATCGTTCACAATCGTATTTGTAATTAATGCAGACACGCCGCGTAAAGGATCGATCTTTTCAGCAAATTGTTTTAACTTATCATCATTTGATTTAACAAGAGCATCTAAAATTACAGGAACGGCATTCAGCGAACGGGATAACTGTAACAACTCTCTAGCATTAACATTACCAAATGCAATTCGACCGGTTAAACGTTCAAGATCATATACTCCTTTTAAAGCATCAATCACATTTTCACGAGTAAAATAGCTATCTAGCAGTGCTTGTACCATTTCTTGACGATAATTAATTTTATCAATTGAAAGTAGCGGCCGAGCTAGCCATTGTTTCAGCAATCTGCCTCCCATAGCCGTATGAGTTTTATCCAAAACCCAAAAGAGTGAGCCCATTTTCTTGCCGGTTTTAGCTGAAGCAGTTAATTCCAAATTATTTTGCACAACATGTGACATTTGCAAGTACTGGTTAACTTCATAACTTTTCGCAATTTGTAAGTGAGCAAGACTTCTTTTTTGAGTTGTCAACAGGTAACCCACCAGTTGAGTAGCTGCCGCTTTTTCAAGATGATTTTTTAAGTTTTGTTCAACATAAGAAACTTCCGCATGCTCACCTTCTAGTGCAACTGGTTTTGAAACTGTAATATTGGCTTTCTTCATGAAGTCTTTATTTTTATCGGATAAATGACCGTTATATACGACTTCTCTTGTTCTTAAAGATAGTAATTCATTCGAAATTGCAGCAAAATTTTTCAAATGTGTCGTATAAATTTCACCTGTGGATAAATCACTATAGGCTAAGCCAAAGCCGATTTTAGAAGTTACAACAGAAGTTAAGTAATTAGACTCCTTTGCTTCTTTAGGACTTTCATTCATCATAGTCCCTGGTGTCACTAACTGGATGATTCCGCGTTTAACCATTCCTTTAGCTTTTTTAGGATCCTCAAGTTGTTCACAAAGAGCGACTTTATATCCTTTTTCCACCAAAGTATTCACATAACCATCAACAGCCATGTGAGGAACGCCAGCCATTGGAATTGGATTAGCAGTTTTATTAGAACGATGAGTTAAAGTTAGCTCTAAGATTTGAGCACCTTTTACTGCATCATCTTCAAATAATTCATAAAAATCCCCTACACGATAAAAAAGAAAGGCATCAGGATATTGTTTTTTGATTTCATAATATTGCTCCATCATTGGAGTACTTGACTTAGCCAAATGAATTCCTCTTTCTTCTAATTAATTAGTGCTGTTAACTATTATAAGACAAAGGCAAAAATAAAAAAATAAACCAACATATCAAACAATGATATATTGGTTTATTTGATTTTAAATGATTTTTACTGTTTAATTACATTCCCATTGGGCCAGCAGCACCTGGAGCACCAGCTGCAGGAGCTTGTGGCTTATCTTCTGGAATATCAGCTACAACAGCTTCAGTAGTTAATAATAATGCAGCAATTGAAGCAGCATTTTGAAGTGCAGTACGAGTTACCTTAGTTGGGTCAATGATACCAGCGTTAACCATGTTTTCCCACTTATCAGTAGCAGCGTTGTAACCAATTTCGTTTTCTTGGTGTTCAAGCTTATCTAAGATTACTGAACCATCTTTACCAGCATTTTCAGCAATTTGACGAACTGGTGCACTCAAAGCTCTAAGAACAATGTTAATACCAGTTTGTTCATCAGTATTGTCACTCTTAAGATTCTTAACTGCCTTTTCAACATTTACTAAAGCAGTACCACCACCAGCAACGTAACCTTCGTCAACTGCGGCACGAGTTGAGTTCAAGGCATCTTCAATTCTGTAACGACGTTCCTTTAATTCAGTTTCAGTAGCAGCACCAACGTGAATTACAGCTACACCACCAGTAAGTTTTGCAAGGCGTTCTTGTAACTTCTTCTTATCAAAGTCTGAAGTAGTTTCTTCAATTTGCTTTCTGATTGAATCTTCACGTTCCTTAATAGCATCCTTTGAACCTGAACCGTCAACAATAGTAGTTGAGTCCTTAGTTACAGTAACGCGACGTGCTTGTCCTAATTGATCAATCTTAGTGTCTTTTAATTCGAGACCTAAGTCTTCACTGATAACAGTACCACCAGTTAAAGCAGCAATATCTTGAAGTTGTGCCTTACGACGATCACCAAAACCAGGTGCCTTAACAGCTACAACGTTGAAAGTACCACGAATCTTGTTCAAGACAAGTGTTGGAAGAGCTTCACCAGAAACGTCATCGGCAATAATCAATAATGACTTACCTTGTTGAACGATTTCTTGAAGAAGTGGCAAAATATCTTGAATATTAGAAATCTTCTTATCAGTAATTAAAATGTATGGATTATCAAGATCTGCTTCCATCTTGTCGTTATCAGTTACCATGTATTGTGATAAGTAACCACGATCAAATTGCATACCTTCAACTACTGAAAGTTCAGTGTTAATACCACGTGAATCTTCAATTGTAATTACACCATCGTTACCAACTTTTTCCATTGCATCAGCAATTAAATTACCAACTTCTTTTGAGGCAGATGAAACAGCAGCAACTTGAGCGATTTGATCCTTTGAAGATACAGTGTGGCTAATCTTGTGAAGTTCATCAACAGCAGCCTTAGTAGCTTTTTCAATACCACGACGAATACCTACAGGGTTAGCACCAGCAGTTACGTTCTTCATACCTTCACGAACAATAGCTTGGGTTAAAACAGTAGCAGTAGTAGTACCATCACCGGCAATATCATTAGTCTTTTGAGCAGCTTCGGCAACAAGCTTAGCACCCAAGTTTTCAAAGTGATTCTTAAGTTCAATTGACTTGGCAATAGTTACACCATCGTTAGTAATATCAGGATTGCCATAGCTTTGTTCCAAAACAACGTTTCTACCCTTAGGACCAATAGTAGTCTTAACAGTATCAGCTAACTTATCAACACCCTTTAAAAGTGAACTTCTTGCATTTTCTGAAAATTTTATATCTTTAGCCATAGGTTATCTATGCTCCTTTTATTCTAAAATTGATAATATTTTGACAATTACTTAACGATTGCTAAAATATCTTTTTCGTGAAGGACTAAGTACTTTTCACCATCATATTTTACGTTAGTGCCTGAATACTTATCGTATAAAACAACGTCGCCTTTCTTAACAGTCATAGGTAATTTATCGCCATTTTCAGCATAGGCACCATTACCAACGGCAACAACTTCACCTTCGGTTGGCTTTTCCTTAGCATTTGAAGCTAATACAATACCGCCGACGGTCTTTTCTTCTTCTTCCTTAACTTTTACGATCACGCGATCACCAATTGGTTCTAACACGTTGAGTCCCTCCTAATATTTTTTATTTTTCATTTAAGAAATTAATTCATAGCAAATTTTAGCACTCCTGTTTATCAGGTGCTAACTTACATCTATGATAATAACCGTTTTCAAAAACTAATGCAAGGGAAAAGCATAAAAAATTAGCACTTTTTTACAATGAGTGCTAATTTCTTGATTTATTAAATATTCCCGTTTTTTAATTATTAATTACTGTAAGCAAACCCTCAACAATACCATAGGTTAAGCCCTTCACGTAATATTTCTTAAATACATCCCAAAAACTAATACATTCTACTTGATCTTTACCGTTAAAATAATAATATCTACCACTTTTCTTATTTCTAAAGGTTTTAATTACGGCATAGAAAATTGCCAAAATAGCCATAAATATAAAGAAAATAAATGGGAAGAAATAACCGATAATGCTCTGCAAGTTATAAGCGATTCCAGCTGCAATTAAAATTAATAAGTAGGTTAGGCAAAATATGGGATTACAAATCAGACGCGGTGGTCTTACTTTCATAGATAATAAGATTGAAAAAAGAAGTGGCAAGATCAAAATTATTAGCATAACCAAAGTGTAAAAGCTATTTACTTCTTTTAATTGATAAACTATAAAATGATCAATTTTACCCCAGAAAAGAATTAATATCCCCACGACCCAATAGACAGCAGTCATGATCCAAGTAATTTTTAGTGTTTGATTTTTCCTCTTTTTCATTCTCATCATCTCCTTTAATTAGACAAAATTATAGCATGGAAATCATTCTTCATCACCTACCAAAAATTTAATTAATTAAATTTTGGTGCTAAAATACGTTAAAAATATAAATAACTAAATACTTGTTTAAAATAACAAAAAAGACGCTAAGAATTGTTCTTAACGTCTTTTTTTAATAATACAAGAAACTATGGTTAATTATGAGCTGTTACAGCAATCAACTTATCACCGTGCTTATCTCCAGCATCAGTAATGCGTTGAACATTAGCATAGTTAGCAGTATTCGTAATTACTACCATGACAGTAGTGTCGTAACCTGCCTTCTTAACAGCATCAAGATCAACAGTGCCAAGCTTATCGCCTTTTTCAACTCTTTGACCTTGCTTAACCAAACTTTCAAAGTGTTCACCTTTAAGGTTTACAGTATCAAGACCAATATGAATCAGTACTTCTGCACCATCATCCGACTTAATACCATAAGCATGCTTAGTTTCATAAGCAATTGTAATCGTACCAGTAACTGGTGAATAAATTGTACCATCACTAGGAATAATTGCGGCACCATCACCCATTAACTTAGCTGAAAATACTTGATCGTTAACCTTAGTTAAACTTTCAGGAGTACCATCAACTGGTGAAGCAATAATTTCATCCTTTAATGATAATTCTTCCTTACCAAGCTTTTCTGCCTTTTGATTTTCTTCAGCATAGTCATCTGCATCGTTTACTGGAACATCTTGTTCAGCAACTTCTTCCTTCAAGTGTGCCTTACCATAAATGAAAGTAAGGATAAATGTTACTACAAAACTAATGGCAATAGATACCGCCCACATTGGAATTGATTTTGGCACCATTGAAAGAAATCCAAGTAAACCAGCTGAGCCAAGTGCTGCAGCAGTAACATGCATTAAGCCGGCAAAAGCAGCAGCAACACCAGAACCAATTAATGCACAGAAGAATGGGAACTTGTACTTCAAGTTAACACCAAAAAGTGCAGGTTCAGTAATACCAAGAAGTGCTGAAACACCAGCAGATGATGAAAGTCCCTTCATCTTTTCATTCTTAGTTAAGAAGTAAACTGCAAAAGTCGCTGCCCCTTGAGCAACGTTAGCCATACATGCTGTTACAAAGATAAAGTCTCCTGAACCATGTCCTTGTGCAAATTGAGCAAGAAGTTGAGTTTCGACAGCTGGGAAACTTTGATGAAGCCCTGTCGTAACAATTGCTGAATAAGTTAAACCAAAGACACCCATTCCAAATGCACCAGTAGCATTGTACAACCACACAATTCCATTGGTTACCGCATCAGAAACGCCTTTGAAAACAGGTCCAATAATTGCATAAGTTAAGAAACCTGTAATCATTAAAGAAAGAAGCGGTGTAAAGGTAAAGTCAACAGCTGATGGGAGCCACTTGTGGAATCTCTTTTCTAAAAGAGAAAGTACCCAAACAGCTACTAAAACGGGAATAACTTGATACTGGTAGTTAGTTTGCGAAACATGCCAGCCCCATAAATCCCAATATTTAGCTGTAGCGCCTAAATTAGGTGTCGTCATAATCATTCCGACAGCTGCACCCAGGAATTGGTTAGCTCCAAACCGTTTGGCGGCTGACATTCCGACCAATATCGGCATAAAGATAAATGGTGCTGCCGACATTACTTGAATCATGCTGGAAATACCAGCAACGTTCGATGCCATTTGGACAACAGATTTTGATCCAAATAATCCTGGCGAAGTAAGAAAATTATTCAATGCCATTAGTAAACCACCGGCAACTAAGGCTGGAATAATTGGGACAAAGATATCTGACAAAAGTTTAATAAAGTCCATAATTGGATTCTTCTTTTGTCCCTGCGCAGCTACCTTTTTCAAATCATCAGTAGACAACTCTTTCAAACCAGTAATGCCGATAAATTCTTTATAAACGTCATTAACGTCACCTGGTCCAATAATTACTTGATATTGACCATTTGTTTTAAAAGTTCCTTTTACATCTGGATCATTGTCCAGTGCCTTTTGATCAACTTTAGAATCATCTTTTAACACAAGGCGAAGTCGAGTAGCACAATGGGCTCCAGCGATAATATTATCGCGACCGACATCTTTAATAACGCGTTCAGCTACTTTTCTGTGATCCATATTTTCCTCCCCTGTTTGTAAACGCTTTATATTAATCTCACTAAATATGATAGCGTATTCTTGTAATATGTCAATCGTTTATCATAAATTTCTTTTCAAATTTTTCTGGCATAATATTAATATTAGCTTATTATAAGTATTTTCATCATTTATCTATATGTTAATCGTTTGACATATCAAAAATATTTTAATAAAATACTTTTGATATTAGTTACCGCTTTCATGGAGGCTACAATATGGAATGGACAAGAGAAAAAAGATACTTACCTTATAGTAAATGGAATGCAGAAGAGTTACTTGATTTGCAAGCTGAGGCAGCAAATTCGGATTATCAAATGCGTTACCATTTACGCCCAATTTCTGGATTAATTAATGATCCTAATGGCTTTTCCTACTTTAATAATGAATATCATGTTTTTTACCAGTCATATCCTTTTGGAGCTGTACACGGTTTAAAATCTTGGGTACATTTCAAGTCAAATGATTTAGTTCATTGGACTAATTTAGGTTTAGCTGTAAAGCCAGATACCAAGACTGACTCTCATGGTGCTTATTCTGGTTCTGCCAAAGAAATTAATGGCAAACTTTTCTTAATATATACTGGAAATCATCGTGATCAAAACTGGATCAGAACACCTTACCAAATTAGTGCCTGGATGGATAAAAATGGCAAAGTTGAAGACAAGAAAGTTTTATTCAAAAATCCAGATAATATTACAGAGCACTTCAGAGACCCACAAATCTTAGAAAAAGATGGTAATTATTATGCAATCTTAGGAGCTCAAGACAAAGCACAAAAGCATGGTCATATTGATGTCTGGAAATCATCCGATTTAGAAAATTGGGAAGAATTAGGTTTCTTGAACTTTTCTGATGAAGAAATGGGATACATGATTGAATGCCCTAATTTAGTGCAAGTTGATGGGCATCCTACTCTTATTTTCTGCCCTCAAGGATTAGATAAATCCATTGCCGATTATCAAAATATTTATCCTAATATGTATGTCACTGGTTCAAAAATCGATTTTGAGCAATGCCAACTTACTAATCCAAGTAAACTTCAAAACTTCGACGATGGCTTTGACGTTTATGCTACTCAGGCTTTCAATATGCCAGATGGCACTGCCTATGCTATCAGCTGGATTGGGCTTCCAGATACTACTTACCCTACAGACAAAGAAAATTGGGCTAATTGCTTAAGTCAAGTTAAGAAATTATCTTTTAAAGATGGCAAATTACTTCAGCAACCAGTTGATGCGATTAAAACTCTTCGCCGGAATGAAGAAAATGTTGACGGTCAAACTATTAAAGAGAATACAACCGGTCAATACGAACTCAAAATTAAGATTAAACCAAATCAAGCAGGAACTCTTTATCTTGCTGCAAACAATGATTTGAGTCAAAATATCGCTCTTAAATTTGATACTAAGCAAGGTCAACTTATTTTAGATCGTTCTAAGGCTGGAAAAGTTTCTGTTTCTTATGGTGAAACTAGACAAATTGCTTTAGAAGGAAATTCAGAATTAGATTTAGATATTTTCGTTGATCATTCTGTCATTGAAGTTTTCGTCAACAATGGTGAACATGTAATGACAGGTAGATTCTTTACAAATCCTGATTGCCAAAGAATAATTTTCGATCATGAAATTGACTATACAGGTAAATTCTGGAATATGGAATCAACTATGTAAGTAAAGGCAAAATAATGAAAGCAAAATTAGCTGATGTTGCAAAAAAGGCTGGCGTCTCTGTCACAACAGTTTCTCGCGTGATCAATAATCATGGCTATTTAAGTGATAAAACTAAAAGCAAAGTTTTTGCAGCCATGGGTGAACTAAATTATCAACCTAATTCTTTAGCTCGTTCCTTACAAGGAAAAAAGATGAAATTAATCGGGTTAATTTTTCCTGAAATCACTCATCCCTTTTTTGCTGAACTAGTACAAGAGATAGAGACTAAATTATTTGAACAAGGTTATAAAGTAATTTTATGTAACGCCGGTAAAAATAAACAAAAAGAACGCGAATATATTAAGATGCTTTTAGCTAATCAAGTCGATGGAATTATCGCTGGTGCTCACAATCTAGGAATAGAAGAATATCAGCGATTAGATCTGCCCATCGTCTCCTTTGATCGCAAGCTTTCCGACAACATTCCCATTGTTAGCTGCGATAACTATCAAGGAATCGAACTTGCAGTTCATGATTTACTACAAGCAAACTGTAAAAAGATTTATTTTTTAGGTAATGAACAAACTAAGGGAAATCCAACGGATGAACGGCTAACCGCTTATCGAGATATGGCAAAAGAAAAACACTTTACAAGCCATATTCGGTCAATTGCTTTTTCTGATTCAGTGGTTCTAAAAAATATGCGTGTTCACCAAATGCTAACTGATGATCAACCTGATGGTGTTGTCTGTACCGATGATTTAACAGCTATTCTAGTATTACAAGAAGCAAAGAAATTAGGAATAAAAGTACCTGAAGAGTTAAAAGTCATCGGTTTTGATGGAACTCAGGAAGTTCAAACTTATCATTCTGAACTATCAACGATTGCACAACCGATTGCTGATATTGCAACTGTTCTAGTTAATTTACTTTTAGATCGTATCAGTCAGCCGCAGAAAAAGCTAAATAAAATGCACTATAAACTGCCAGTAAAATTACTTAAAAGTGAAACTACAGCATAAAAAAAGAGTCGACGCTTGTCGCCTCTTTTTTACTTTCCAAATCCTTCAATTCGATAAATACGATTTTTATGTGTTTTAAGATCACCAATACTGTGATAAGCGACCGTCAGATAAAGCAAATTCGCATTAACCACCTGAATGCCCTCAAATTCAGTCACGTAACCAAATAAGTTAAATTCTTTTTTCTGATCTAAATTAGCAACATCCCATTTATTAGGGTCAATTATTCCCCAGGGAATTTTTACAATCAAACGTGGTTTACCCTGCTTAGCAAAGCCAAATAAATTGGCATGGGGACCAGGTTGACTCGAAACATAGATATTATCATCATTATCAAGTGCATATCCTTGAACAGAATGTAAAATTTCGCTATTAAAATTAGGAATAATAAATGCTTCTAAACAGTGAACATCTTGGATATTTAAATCGTTGGTTCCGCTCTGATCTAATTTTGCATTTATTTCATTTAAATCATACAAAGCAAAATGTCCATTATGATCTTTATCAATACTTGCAATCAAAAATCTATGCTTATCTGGTGATACTGCCGCCTCCAGACGTACCAAGTTTTTGCCAGGATAAACGACCTCATTATTTCGATAACCATAACCAGCTCGATTAAGAAAAGATAACCTTGTCATTTCTGTATTATTGTGAAAACGGTTATGAATATTTGGCTCAACTTTTACTCTAGCAATTTGTGTATCCCAGTAATGACTACCATACTTTTTAGGTTTTACACCAACGAAATAATAATCTTTTCGACCCGCATCAATCCAAGTTTGAGTATGTCCACCAGCTTTGCCGTCTTGCTTAACACCATCTAAATAAAGTACAGGATAATCTTCAAAGAAAAAGGCGTTGGTATCTTTTGCCGATGTTTGAAAAACTACAACATCAGTTTGCCCATTTAACAATTGCAAAGCCGTAATATTATTTTCCATTACATTACTTGCCTGAACGACAACATGGTGTAAATTCTCTAATTCATATTGCAATGCTACTTCAACCGAATGCTCTTTCATTTTCTCACCATCAATTATTTACTAAGAGTATTAACGAATTTTCATTTAGTATTACCTATAACTATAGTACCATCACGTAATTTATACTTGACAGTAATAAGCACTATTTTTGAAAGCCTTTACATATGATTGCCATAAAAAAGACTACCTTTCACCATGAAAAGTAGCCTTGCAAACTTATAAATCGTTTTCTTTAGCTTTTTCAGAATCTAAGAAATAGATCAATGTTTGTAATTCCGTTGCTAAATCAACATTTTGAACACGCACATCTGCCGGCGCAGATAATCTAATCGGCGTAAAATTCATAATTCCTTTAATTCCTGCTTCTACCATTTCATTGGTAGTTCTTTGAGCTTCACTGGATGGAACTGTTAAAATTGCAATCGATATTTGTTGATCACTCAACTGCTTCTTTAACTCGTCCATATTATATACGGGAACACCACTTAGAATGTGACCTGTAATTTCTTCATTAATATCAAAGGCACAAGAAATTCGAATATTATTACTTCGTTTAAAATTATAATTAAGTAGCGCCCTACCTAAATTACCTACACCAACCAAAGCAACGTTTGTCAAAGTGTCTTGATTAAGTATTTTTTTAAAAAAGTTAAGCAAACTCTTTACATCATATCCATATCCACGTTTACCTAAAGCGCCAAAATATGAAAAGTCTCTTCTAATTGATGCACTATCAACTTGAACAGCTTCAGATAGTTCAGTAGAAGAAACTTTTGCTTTACCTTCTTCATTTAATATAATTAAGTAACGGTAATATAGTGGCAACCGCTTAGCAGTTGCCTTTGGAATTTTTATTTTATTCATTTATGCAGCCCCCACTATGCTTAATATTGTGAAAGAATAATCAAGTACTTATATAATACCCGCTATTATAGGGCTTTTGCAAGTTTTATATTCACAAGGAGTGATAAATAAGCATATGGTAAAATATTGTCAGGTGAAGAAATTATGATTATTGCACAAGGGCACGATCTTGAACAACAATTTGGTGCCAATACTTTATTTAAAAACGTTAATTTTTCTATTGATTCAAAAGCAAGAATTGGCCTAGTTGGTCCTAATGGAGTTGGAAAAACCACTTTACTTAAGATTATGACTGGTCAGCAAGAACCAACTCATGGTGATTTTACTGTTAACAAAGGCATCAAAGTCGGTTATATTGCCCAGGAAAATGCTTTAGATGAAGAAAAGAGTATTTGGGATGAAATGGAAGATGTATTTACCTCTTTAATCAACAAAGGTAAAAAACTCGAAGACATGCAGATTCAAATTGCCGATCATCCTGAAGATGCGGCTTTACTCAAGCAGTACGACCAAATGCAATTCGATTTTGAACAACATGGTGGTTACACTTATCAATCCGATATCAAGAGTATTTTAAACGGATTTAAGTTTCCTGAAGACACTTGGCAAAAACAAATAGGTAGTTTGTCTGGTGGTGAAAAAACGCGGTTGGCTTTTGTTAAGCTTCTTTTGAAGAAACCGCCTTTACTTTTGCTAGACGAGCCGACCAACTATCTTGATCTTGATACACTTGACTGGTTAGAAGGATTTTTAAAGAACTATAATGGCGCTATCCTCGTTGTTTCTCACGACCAGTACTTCTTAGATCATTTAGCTACTCAAATTTTTGAATTACAGTTTGGTAAATTAACCGCCTTTAAGGGGAATTATTCCCAGTATCAAGTTCAGCGAGAAGAACGCAATAAACAGCAAGAAGCGGCTTACGAAAAACAACAAGAAGAGATCAAGAAAGACGAAGAGTTTATTCAAAAGAACTTGGTCAGAGCTACTACAACTAAACGTGCTCAAAGTCGCCGTAAGAAACTAGAAAAAATTGAGCGAATTAAGCCACCAAAACATAAAAATAAGGTCCGGATTCATTTTGAAATTGATCGTCCCTCTGGTAAAGAAGTTTTAATCTTAAATGATTTAACTATTGGTTATCCTGATAAAACGATGGTCAAAGATATTTCTTTCCAGGTTAATAAAGGCGACCGTGTTGCGATCATTGGACCTAACGGAATTGGTAAATCTACTTTACTTAAGACCATTATGAAACAGCTAACTCCTAAAGCTGGCTCAATTAAATATGGTGCTTCACTTGATATTGGTTATTATGATCAAGAATTACAACGCCTTGATCCAAGTAAAACCGTCCTTGATACTATTTGGGATCGACACAAGATCATGCCTGAACGCGACGTCCGGTCAATTTTAGCCTCTTTCTTGTTTACTGCTAAAGATATTGATAAAACCGTTGGTCAATTATCTGGTGGGCAAAAAGCGCGATTAACCTTAACTGTCCTTTCACTTGAACACGATAACTTCTTACTCATGGACGAACCGACTAACCACTTGGATATTGAAGCAAAAGAAGTTTTAGAAGGTGCTCTTAAAGATTACGATGGGACTTTACTTTTCGTTTCCCACGACCGTTACTTCATTAATCAATTAGCTAACAAGATTGTTTCTGTGCGTGATGGTCATGCAAAAATTTATGAAGGTAACTATTCTTACTATCTTGATGAAAAAGCTAAACAAGCTGCTGGTTTAACGCCTGGTGAGAGTGCAAATACTGTTAATAATACTGAACAAGTAGTGCAAACAACCAAGCCAGTAAGCGAACAAAAGCTATCTTACCAAGAACAAAAGAAACGCGATTCTGAAAAGCGTAAATTGCAACGGTCAGTGGACGATGCAGAAAAGCAAATTACTGAGCTTGAAAGTCAGCAACAAGATATTCAAACTGAGATGGCCAATCCAGAAATTGCTACTAACTTTGATAAGTTAGGACCACTGCAAGAAAAATTAACAGCGGTGCAAAAAGAACTTGATCAAGCAAATAATGCTTGGGAAGAAGCTTTAACTGCTTTAGATGAATTTGAATAAGCAAAAGCCACAATGTTTTCAACTTATGAGAACATTGTGGTTTTTAATTAATGATATTTTCCTAATTTAACATACTATTAGCATAAGGCAACTCTTGTGATGGATCTGCATTCAAAGTCAAATCCGCGAACTTATCTGCATTATAAAGATTATAAGCAGCAGCCCCGATCATCGCAGCATTATCACCACATAACTTAATATCTGGCAAAATTACCTTTGGTTGATCGCTTTTTGGCAACTTAGCAATTTCAGCACTCATGCGATCCCGCAAACCATGGTTAGCGGCAACCCCGCCACCCATAATAAAGGTCTTGGGCTTGTATTGCTTGATAGCCCGAATTGTTTTATGAGCAAGTACATCAACTACCGCAGCTTGAAAACTAGCAGCTAAATCATACTTATTCAACTTTTCATGAATTTGATCCGCATGATGGCAAGTATTAATGAAAGCACTCTTCAAACCTGAGAATGAAAAATCATAATCATCATCTTCCATCATTGCCCGTGGAAAATTAAAAGTATCTTTACCCTTATGAGCCCACTCATCAATTGTTTTACCAGCTGGATAATTAACCCCAAGTACCCGACCAATCTTGTCGTAAGCTTCACCAGCAGCATCATCGCGAGTGTCACCGATAATTTCAAAATGGATCGGATCCTTCATTAAGACGATTTCGGTATGACCACCTGAAACTTGTAAAGCTAAGGCCGGATATTCAATCTGATCTTTTAATTGAGCCGCCATAATGTGACCCATAATATGATCAACACCAATTAAAGGAATTCCTGTTGCCATTGAAGCAGCCTTTGCTGCACTTACACCAATTAAAAGTGCGCCTACTAAACCTGGACCATCAGTTACAGCAATTGCATCAATATCTTTCCAAGAAAGATTTGCCTCATTTAATGCTTCCTTTGTTATTTGACTAATTACTTCAATATGGTGACGACTAGCGACCTCAGGAACCACTCCACCAAATCGTTGATGACTTTTAATTTGAGTGGCAACAATCAAACTTTCTATCTCACGACCATTTTTGATCACAGATGTTGAAGTTTCATCACATGAACTTTCATAAGCTAATATTCGGATATCTTTTTTCTCACTCAAAATGTAAACTTCCTTCTCTTAATTTTATGTGGGGTTAACCAAAGAATCATATTTACTGCATCTTTATGCACATCTTGATAATAATTTTTCCTTATAAAAGCAGCTTCAAAGCCTAACGATTGATATAAATTTTTTGCACGATCGTTATCAATTCTAACTTCTAAACTAACTAATTCGCTCTTATTTTTTCGTGCTCGTTCAATAATCATCTCAAGCAATCTGCGTCCAATATGTCGTCCTTGATACTGCGGATTTACCGCAACATTTGTAATATGCGTTTCACGAGGATAAAAGCGCGCACCAATAAAAGCAACCAGTGTCGATGCAGAATATACTACCAGATATAGCGAATTGCTTTTCTTTCTTAATTCAGTTTTAAATGAAAAACTATCCCAAGGTGTTTGACCAGAATATACCTGCTTCTCTAATTCCAATAATGCAGGGATATCGTTATCACAGGCTTGCATAATTTGAAATCTTTCACTACCAATTGTTGTCACAAAAGGTGAAAAAAGCATGTTTAGCCGATTAACCTCTGGATGAAAAAATGCATTTAAATGCTTAAACTTCTTCAACATAATCACTATCTGAGCCAAAAGGCTTACCTGTCTTCTTATGCCAATCTACTTCTGCTTGTGTACGGCGGAGGTATTTGGGCAATAAATCATCAGGATCAACTGGACTAGCGTATTCAGCCAATTGCCCAATCAAGCCTGCATGAATGACATTTTGCTCTTCAGTAGCAAAACCATAGTTAAATCCTTTTTCTTTGATTTTATCTTCTTGCTTTTTTAATCCTGTTCCTAAAAATAAAACTTGTTTTGGGCCATTTTTTTGCAAATATTTTTCAACATTTTCGAGTAACACATCGATATGATAATGACCATCAGCGATTACATTAATAGGCATTTGTTCTTTATCTAAAACATAAGCTCCAGCAAAATAATTATCATTGCGCGCATCAAGTCCAGTTACAATTAATGCATCTGCTTTTGCATCTTTAGCCATCGCCTGTAATGTTGAAATTCCAACAACTTCTTTATTTAAAATGCTAGCAAACATTTTAATCGTTGTGATCCCAATTCTTAAACCAGTATAAGAACCCGGTCCAATAGCAACTGCAAACCGATCAATTCGTTTTAAGGTTAAATTATTATCTTGAAGTAGTTCATTAATCATCGGATCCAAATTTTCACTGTGATTACGCTGATCTTCCTCATTTTTTTCGCTAATAATAGTTTGATTCTCATTTAGAGCAACACTTAAATGGTTGGTTGCCGTCGAAACACTTAAGATTTTCATTTAATTTCTTTTCCTTTTTGAAATTACTTTCTTATTTTAACACGAGATATAGCTTCTAATACAAAGTAGGTAATAATCATTTGAAGCCATGGAACGATTACTTCTTTAGGAACACGCTGAATTAGAGCAGCTCTAAAGTCTAAGCCATACATCATATGAATCCATAAGGTATTCATCCCGATATTAACAATAATAGTCACTAATAACGTTGCAGCAATAATTCGCCAGATCTTGATCGGCTGGTGATAAAAAAATAATCCGTAAATTAATGGTCCCGCCATTGCAGTGAGAGTAAAGCCAATAAAAAAGCCACCTTGTTGTCCGAAAATAGCAGAAGTTAACAAATCACTAATTCCACCACCAACCGCTCCCCATACAGGGCCAAAAAAGTAAGCTAACATTACGCTACCAATAAAGCCTAGCCCTACTTTAACTGTGGCTGGGCCAAATGAAAATTGTGCAAGAACAATTTTCATAGCAACAACTAGTCCTAAGAGTATTAATTCCTGTAAATCGATTTCAAACCACTTTTTTATACTCATCTGGCCACCTCTTTCGTAAAAAAAGCATGACTAATGTCATGCCATAGATTTATCATAGCTTACGCCAGGTAATTTCACAAATAGATTGCTCGATCTTTTCTTCATTTTTGATAGCGTGATAAGATTTTATACCATCATCATTCTCTTTAAGTGTTAAACATGAATACGGCATCTCACCATAACGTACTTCTTTATCAAATTTGATATCAATTGTTTTTACAATATGCGTTTTTAAGAAGTCACGATCAAGCATATCGATGAACCAATTAAAGTAATGACTATTCGTTAAATGATGATTTGTATCTAAATCATAGTATCGAACGCGATAACGTCTTTCTTCATCATAATTATCTTGTAAACGCAGGCGCGGAAAACGTGGCATTTTTTCTAACAATGGCACATTAAATTCATGCATTAAATTAGTATCACAAGGGATTAACTTTCTCTTCTTCAGATCAAACATCACCCATTGACTATGAACTCTAACTAAAGGACGCCCTTCGCTAGTTGAAATACCAAAATCACGATATTCAAAAAAGCGATTGTAACCTGCAGCCTCGGTACTTAAAATTACTTGTTCACCTGGTTTAGGTAAAGCAGTAATTTCAAAATGATATTGCGTTACTACCCAGCCAAGGCCCCGATCAATCATGTCTTGCGTACTAGCATGGCCTTGCTCTAATTGATGTTCTGACACTTGCATCATCAAATCAACCATTGCAGGCAATTTTAAATTTTGATTTTCATCGCAATCACTATATTCTATTCGATAATTTTCCATATATTTCATTCTTATTAACCTTGATGATAAGTATCATAAAGTTCATTCTTTGAAACGTGATGCTCTTTTGCTACTTCCTTGATGGCGTCCTTTTTACTTTGTCCATCTTCAACATTCTTATTAACCAATTCGATTAATTCAGGCCAACCTAGCTGCTTCGGGGCGTCAGTATTGGGCGACACTAAAATTACAAATTCACCACGTGGTGCATTTTCTGCAAAATATGTTGAAACTTCACTAATCGTTCCGCGAATAAATTCTTCATGAATCTTAGTAAGTTCACGCGCAGCAACTACTTGCCGATCTGCTGGTAAAACACTGGCAAGATTTTTTAAAGTTTTAGCTAAACGATGTGGTGCTTCATAAAAAATTGAAGTTCCGTGAAAATCTCGCATTTGTTTAAAAACCTCTTTTTGTTCTGAAGACTTTCGTGATAAAAAGCCATAGTAAGTAAACGGCTGAGCATCAAATCCTGAGGCAATTAAGGCCGTTGCAAATGCTGACGGACCAGGTAACGGCACCACTGGAATATCATTTTTGATACATTCCTGAACTAGGATATAGCCTGGATCAGAAATAACTGGCATCCCTGCATCACTAATTTCAGCAATCGTTGCCCCTTTTTTCATTAATTCAATTAATTCTGGTGCACGCTGCTTGGAATTATATTTATGAAAAGAAATCATTCGGTTATGAACGCCAATTTTTTCGAGCAGAATTCCACTAGTTCGTGTATCTTCGGCAGCTACATAATCTGCTTCCGTCAAAATCTGCTTCGCCCGAATAGTAATATCTTCCAAATTTCCAATTGGTGTTGGCACCAAATAAAGTTTGCCATTATCTTTTGCATAGCTACTTTGCCTTTGCATTTTATCCGCCCTTTATCTCTTTTTCTTCTCACCAAAATTATCCAAAATATCTAAACAAAACATGCAGTCTGAACTTGGATCACGGTGAGAACCATAATACATATTACAAATATGATAACCTGAATTATAAATCTGTCTTAACGATTCTAATCCACTCTTTATTTTGGCAACTGGCACATCACGTTTTTCAGTCAACTTATCTAATTTTTCACGTAATAGCTGATTCTCAACCTTCAGTTCAGTGTTTTCTTTAAGAGTATCTAGCATATCATTTTCAAGACCTTCTATTGTCTTGGTCATTTTTTCCATTGAATCATGAAGCTGCTGTAACTTTGAATATGGATCCATTTTTTGTGCACCTACCTTTTCCACTGTAAAGCAAGGTAATCTAGAGAATTGCGAAAATTAACATTGCTAAATCGCATTTTATCTATTTCTATCAAATATTTTAGCATACGTGTGCCTAGCAGCATTTTTGACTGATTATTTAAATCTTTCTGTGCTAATCTTTTCAATCGGAAAAAAACATAATTTTGCATTGCATTATTTTTAGCATAATCAGCAATCTTATGTGCACTAATAAGAGACAAATTATTAAACTCTAGCATTTCTTGATAAAAATACTTTACCAACTGATCAATATTATCGGTATCACCTAATTCTTCTATTTCTTCACTAGAAAAGCCATTATTTAAAAGAATCTGCTTATGCGAATCATTATTATCATTGTTTTCAAAATTAATAATTTGAGTACGCGAACGAATCGTTGGTAAAATTTGATCAGAATTATTAGTAATTAAGATAGAGACGACTGGTGCAATTGGTTCTTCAAGTAAATTTAACAATGCATTCGCAGCCGGCATTGTTAATCTTTCTGCTTGCCGAATAAAGAAAAAACGACAACTGCTTTCGACTGGACTTTTAGCTAGTTCCTCTTTTAATGGCCTAATTTGATCAATTCCTAGTGTCTGCTTACCTTCAGTTTGAACTAAAAGTACATCTGGGAAGTTGCCCGATAAAATCTGCTGGCAATTTTGGCAACTGCCATCCGGACGATTAGTCCCTGTGCAATTATATAAACAAGCTAACCAGTATGCTGTGCTCAGTGCCTGATCTTCATCTGTATCTACAAAAAGGTAACTATGTGCTAATTGTTTTTTATCATATGCCTCTTTTAAAAAAGAAGCAGGGTCTTGAGCAATATTTTTTAAATCAATCATTAGAAGCGCTTAAATTCATCTACATTAACTACAAAACAAGTTGCCCCACCTACAGTGACTTTAACAGATGGATTCAACTCCATCCCTGTTGGAATTAGGTTGGGTTGAACAAGTTCTTCACGGGCTTTAGATTGTTTCTTAATGACATCAAGTACTTCATTAACTTCATCATCAGGTGTTCCTATCAAAAAGGTTGTATTTCCTTGACTTAAAAATCCACCCGTTGTGGACAATTTAGTTGCCCGAATATTATTTTCAATAAAAGCATGCTGTAACTTATTAGTATCTTCTCTTTGAACAATTGCAATTACTAATTTCATTAAAGTTCCCCTATAAAAAATCTTTTAATCGATCTTGCAAAACTGAAACAACTTGGTTAACTACTTGATCAAAATTTTGACTAGCATCAATTTTAACAATTCTTTCTGAATACTTTTTCAAAATTTCTTGATAACCATTATATACTTTTTCATGAAATTCAATCTTCTCTTGTTCCAACCGATCTTCTTGATCTGGACGAAGTTTTTGAATTCGAGATAACCCAACTTCAGGAGCCAAATCAAAAAGCAAAGTCAAATTTGGTTCTAAACCACCTGTTGCAAAATTATTAATTTGCTTTATTTCATCTATTCCTAGATTTCTTCCCGCTCCTTGATAAGCCAAAGAACTATCAACAAATCGATCTGAAAAAACAACTTTCCCTGAAGATAAAGCCGGCTTAATTATTTCTTCAACATGTTGACTTCTCGCTGCAGCATATAATAAAGCTTCTGTTCGATCGTTCATTTCCTCATTATTTGGATCTAAAATAATCTGCCGAATTTTTTCAGCAATTTTTGATCCTCCAGGTTCACGTGTCACAAGATATTGTGTTTTTAACTTCGGTCCCAGTTTAGCTAAAACTTCTTTTAAAACTGTACTTTTACCGGCCCCATCTGGACCTTCAAGACTTATAAAATACCCCTTCATAAATTCCTCCATACCTATATTTTACAGGACTTAATTAATGATTAACAGTCCCATCTATTTTAAAAAGAAAGTAAAAAAAGCTCATTTTTAAATGAGCTTTTTTTACTGAGTAATTGCATTTGTAATACCACTAAATCTTGTGTGGCGATGTCTAGCTTCACTATACAAGAAACTATATTTTGCCTGCAAAATTTTATTTGCAATCACATTATCATCTGACATATCTAAGGTATTATGATCTAAATCTTGCTGAAGTGCAATTTGATTTTGAATCTTTTCAACAAGAGCGACTAATTTTTTGTCGCCAGCTTCTTTGACTTTATCTCGTCTTTTTTTCATTATAATGACGTTCTCCCTTGCACAGCACGCTTTAAAGTAATTGAATTGGCGTATTCAATATCACTTCCCACAGCTAAACCTGCAGCTAATCTAGTCGCTTTAATACCTGCTGGTTTAATTAACTTACTGATATACATTGCAGTTGATTCACCTTCAGGTGTTGAATTAAGAGCCAAAATAACTTCTTTAACTTGGTCAGACTTTTGTAAACGTGTAATTAAAGATTTAATATTAATTTCTTCTGGTCCAATACCATCCATTGGTGATAAAACGCCATGAAGAACGTGATACAACCCATCATATTCACCCATTTCTTCAAATGCCATAACATCTTTGGGTTGTTCAACTACCATTATTGTACTTTGATCTCGATCAGGATTCATACAAATCGCACAAGGATCTTTTTCGGTAATATTGCCACAAATTGAACATTGCCGTAAATTGTGTTTTACATCGACAAGCGCCTTAGCAAAATCTGAAACATCCTGTTCCGGCATATCAAGAGTATAAAAAGCTAACCGAGTAGCTGTTTTTTCACCTATGCCAGGAAGTTTCATATATGATTCAATCAAATTGGCAATCGGTAATGGATATTGCAATTACATCAAGCCTTTCGTATATTTACCTAAACTTGCTTGCGTAGCTTCATCAATTGATGAAAGACCCTTATTAACTGCATCGATAACCAAATCTTGCAACATATCTGGATCATCAGGATCAATTGCTTCTTTATCAATTTTTAGTTCTTTTAACTTACGGTTACCACTAAAGGTAGCAATGACCATATCGTCTGCAGATTTACCAGTAAATTCTTGTGCAGTAATATTTTGTTGTTCTTCTTGCATTTGGGCTTGCAACTTTTTAGCTTGCTTCATCATTTGTTGCATATTCATACCGCCCATGCCGCCAAAATTAGGTCTTCTACTCATAATTATTATCTCCTTTGTTTAATCTTTTACTCTTACCAAATCGCCAAACAAATCTTTAGCTTTATTCACAACTTCAGGATTATCAGCTTCTTGGCTCTTTTCTTCCTGAACTGCTTGTATTTCTTTCTTTTTCTTAGCTAATAATTCTTGACGATGGCTTTGAACAAATTCTTGTCTCACATCCAGCCAATCATTATCAGGTACCAAAACAATATCATATGAATGTTTAGTAAATTTTTCAATATAGCCTGTCAATTTTGCCATTAAATCACTGTCTGAACTAGCTTTTTCAAACCATAAAGTATATTTACACTTCATTACGATTTGATCAGGACTAGCGGCAACAGGTTTCAAAACATCTAGTAAAGCTCGTTCAGATACTTCCAAGACAGATTGTAAATCAGGCCAAACTTCTTTGACTTTATTCAAATCTTCCCGCGTTGCATTTTCTAGAACATGATATACCTGTTTCTTATTTTGATCATTATTTTTACTTAATTTTTTAACAGGTTTAACTTTTTTAACTTGCTTCTTTTCTTTAGTTTCCTTTACCTTGGCGTTTGATGAACTTCCAGAATTATCAATATGAAAAACATGATCTTTATCAAAACTGGCTGTCGGTTGAGATATCTTTCCAACTTTTTGGGTCAACTCAACTACTTGCTTTTTTAATGCCGCAATTTCGGCTTGTAAATCATTATTATTCGCAGCTGGAGTTACAACACTAATATTTTTGGAAACAGTTTGTGCTGTCTTTTTTTCTTCATTTTGGCTAGCTCTCACCAAAAATACTTCTAATGGAATTTGCTGCTGGTTAGTATAGCGCAGATCATTTAAAGCATCATTAGCAAGCGTGATTAACTTAAAGAAACGTGCAGGCGAAAACTCCTTAACTTTTTCAGCAAATTCATCTGTAAGAAAATTACTATCATTTTCTTGATCACCAGCTTTATTGATCATTAAACTATTTGTCGTCAGATCAATTAACTCATCTAAAATATTTTTAGAACTAGCGCCTTCACTAAGCGACTGTCGAGAAAATTTTAAAGCTGATTCTGCATCCAAGTTTAACAAGGATAATAGAATTTTTTCAATATTTTCTCTTGCAGCAAAGCCTGTTACTTTTAACGCATCATCATAGTTAACACTTTCTTTTTCATAACTAAGCAGTTGATCCAAAATGCTTAAGGCATCTCTCATTCCACCATCAGCTACTTGGGCAATTACTGAAAGTGCCTTTTCATCGTATTTAATATTTTCCTGCTGGAGAATATATTGCATACGTTTTTCAAGATCACTTTTAGAAATACGCTTAAAATTATATCTCTGGGTTCTTGAAATAATTGTTGCCGGAACTTTTTGCAACTCCGTAGTTGCTAAGATGAAAACTACATGAGCCGGTGGTTCCTCTAATGTTTTCAATAAAGCATTAAAAGCACCAATTGACAGCATATGGACTTCGTCGATGATGTAAACTTTATATTTTCCTTGCGTAGGAGCATATTTTACCTTATCACGAATTTCACGGATTTCATCAACGCCATTATTTGAAGCAGCATCAATTTCCATGATATCTGGCATTGAACCTTTATCCGCAGCTTTACAATTTTCGCATTCATTACAAGGCTCACCATTTTTTAAATTAGTGCAATTTAGCGCCTTGGCAAAAATTTTGGCACATGAAGTTTTCCCGGTTCCACGAGGTCCAGCAAATAGAAATGCATGTGAAATAGTATTTCTAATAATTGCATTTTTCAAAGTATCAGTAATAGCTTCTTGACCAATAACACTATCAAAAGTACGTGGACGCCATTTACGATACAGAGCTTGATATACCATAAATTCTCTTCCCTAGTAAAAAAACTCCTAACTCGCTTATGAGCTAAGAGCTTGTTAATAATCGTATAAAAGGCACATGCCTGAACAACCTTAGTGCTGCTACCTTCCGGTCCTGACACAATTCAGAAGACAAACATTGCCCAATAGATATGATAACTTATTTTAATCCTTTTTGCCACCATCTAATTTCATTTTTGCTAACTTTTGTTTACGACGTATTTCTCTAAAAAAATCTTTTAACATTTTGCTAGCTTCTTCTCGGTATAATCCTCTAATCACATTAGGATGATGGTTAAATTTAGCAACACTAAATAGATCAACTACGCTTCCACATGCACCGGCCTTTGGATCTAGTGCACCAAAAAAGACATTTTTTATTCTTGAATTAATAATTGCCCCTGCACACATTGGACATGGTTCTAGGGTGACAAAAAGACTGCAATCAATTAAGCGCCATAAACCGATGTTTTTACAAGCTTGCTCAATTGCAATCATTTCAGCATGAGCTGTTGCACTTTGATCAAGCTCACGTCGATTATATCCTCGTCCAATCACTTTTCCATCTGGATCTACTACAATTGCTCCAATCGGAACTTCATCTTGCGCCTCAGCCTTTTTTGCTTCTTCAAAGGCTAATTCCATATACTTTTTCTTATCTTCACTAGATAGCATTTTTTGCCTCCTGAGAGTCATTATTACTATCATATCAAAATAAAAAAGTAAGTGATAATTTTTACCACTTACTTTGATTTTTTATAAAATACCAATACTACGATTTCTGAAGTAATGATAGAAGAAAATTCCTTCAACAATCATATAAAGAGCTGTTAAACCTGCAGGAGTTCCGGTTTCATTATCACCAAGAATCCAACCGATCATAAATATACCACCAATAACGAATAAAATTGCTACAAGATATTTAATAAAATTCTTCATAATAATCTGTCCTTCACTGTATTTTTGTTTTCGCTTACATTGTAAAGGATAATTTACTCATTTAGAAGCGATTTTACAAAGTCTAATCTTACTCTCATCGAAGTTTTAAGCTCTTTTATTTTATTCATTATTTAATTATTATTTTACAGCCTTTAAAATATAGTATCCTTTGTCACGAGCTAGAATATCACAGTTACCAAACGTGGTTCTCAACAATTTTCTTGCACTCGGTTCTCCCTGCTTTTTTTGGATGACAACTAGCAATACGCCTTGATCTACTAAGTGTTCATAAGCTTCAGAAAGAATGGTAGACACAACCTTTTTGCCAGCTCGAATAGGCGGATTAGTAATAATTAAACCAAATTTTTCATTTTGATCAACATTTTCATAAATATTTGACGAATAAATGCTAATATTTTTAATCTTATTTAATGCTGCATTTTCTTTAGCTAAAACCAAGCCCCGTTCATTAATATCAACCATATCAACTGTTTGTTCTGGCCAAAATTTAGCAGCAAATAAACCTAAGGGACCATAACCTGTACCTACATCAAGAATGCCTTTTTTAGGGAATGCTACTTCCCGCATCGTTTTAATTAAAACTCCTGAGCCATAATCAATCCGCATTTTTGAAAAGACTCCAGCATCAGTATTAAATTTTAAGTCAATCCCATCGACATGATAATCAACAATATGTTTATCATGGGGTGCATCAGGATTAGCTGCAAAATACATTTGATTTTTATTTTCGTTCATCTTTTGCCTCATTTACCTTATCATGATTACCTATCCAAGATTTAATTTTCTTCCACTCACTTGAATTCTGCTCATCTTTTAATTGATCAATCTGTTCTTTCATTTTTAAATTTTGCTCAGTCAAAACATAGCTCTGTCTCTCGAGTTTGTCCAATTTTTGAATGATTAATTTCAGGTCTTTCTGCGTTTCATTTTTTACAGAAACAGAATTTTTCCTCATAAAATAAGTAGTTAATGAACTGGAAACAATTCCCATAATCCCTACACCAATAATAATCATTACCAAAACAACAAATTGTCCAATTAGCGTTTTAGGAACAATTGTATATCCGGAAATATCACTAAATCCGACCGTGCTTGCTGTCGTAATGGCCCACCAAAAAGCGCGATTAAGAGGAACATGTTCTGCTATCGAAAAAGCAACCGAACCTAGCATTAAAAACTAAATACTAAAATACAATAAATATAAGATACCATTTGTATGTAAAATTGTCCGCAATTTGCCAAACAAACCGGCTAAGCGAATTAAGCGCAATAACCTAAAATAAAGCAAAGTATTATTAAACTGTGCTATTTTCATCCAGTTAAAAGCGATACCGACTGGAATAATTGCCAATAAATCAAAAATATGCGTTTTTACATAGACCTTTTTATCCTTAGCAAGGTGAAATTGCCAAAAATAATCTGCAGCAAAAAAGATTAAGATGATATTGCTAATCCAAAACCACTTACTATTTTTCCCATTAATATCAATGACTGCAGCAAAATCTAAAATAATTAAATCAATCGTGATTACTGCTAATATTCCCGTTATCCACTTATATAAAACTGTTTTTGTATAATCTGTATTCTTAAACATACTTTTATTTTAAAAGAAAAAAATAGACTCTGCAAAAAACAGAGTCTATTTTCTTTAATTTAGCCTAACGGCAGCAATTATTTAAGGGTTACAGTTGCACCAACAGCTTCAAGTTGTTCCTTGATCTTGTTAGCTTCGTCTTCTGAAGCGCCTTCCTTAACAACAACTGGGCAGCCATCAACCATCTTCTTGGCATCAAGTAAACCTTTACCAGTGATGTCACGAAGTTCCTTAATAACCTTAACCTTTTCTTGACCTGCTTCAGTCAATTCAACATCGAATTCTGACTTAGCAGCAGCACCTGCTGCAGCACCTGCAACTGCAACTGGAGCAGCAGCTGAAACGTCAAATTCGTCTTCAATAGCCTTTACAAGGTCGTTCAATTCAAGAATTGAAGCGCCCTTTAAATCTTCAATAATCTTATCCTTATCTAAAGCCATTATAAGTATCCTCCGAAAATTTAGAATTTAGATATTTAATTACAATAATTATTCAGCTGAACCTTCATCAGGTTTAGCATCTGCAACAGCCTTAACAGCATATGCAACCTTGCGAATAGGATCTTGTAAGCAAGAAACAAGCATTGAAAGTAAACCTTCGCGACCTGGAATAGAAGCGAGTTCCTTGATTTCTTCCCTTGAAGTTAACTTGCCTTCAAGCATACCACCCTTGATTTCGATAACATCAAAATCATCTTCGTACTTAGAAACAATACGAGCTGGTTCAGTAATATCATCAGCGTTATCAGTGTAGATAACAGCAGTTGGACCAACAAAAGTATCATCAAGGCCTTCAATTTCAGCCTTAGCAGCAGCACGTCTTAAGTAGGTGTTCTTGATAACCTTCATCTTAACATCGTTGTCACGAAGTTCCTTACGCATGTTAGTAACTTCTTCAACAGTTAAACCTAAGTAGTTAATTACCAAGATAGCCTTAGCTGACTTAAGTTCTTCAGCAAATGCATCAACAAGCTTTTCTTTTTCAGCAATAGCAGCTTTACTCAATCGATTTCACCTCCATAAACACATTAATAAATTCTATAAGGCCTAAATAAAAACTCCATGCCATAAGACATGGAGCATAAAAATCTTCATCATCTTCTGGCCTCGGCGGGATATTAAGGCGTCATGCCACCCGAGTCTTAGGTAGAATTTACTTTAACAAGTATAACAACATCTAATTGTAAATACAAGTGTTAATAAAAATTAAATTGTTTTTTCTTCACTCGGATTGCTTAACTCTGTTAATTCACCGGTTGTCTTGTAAACGACCCACATTGCTAAGTTGACAATGTGATCACCTATTCTCTCTAGTAAACGAGTAACTACAAAATAGCTTGATGAAGCAACTGCGGCAGTAGGATCATTTTCAATTCCGTCAACGATTAACTTTCTTGCTTTAACGTAATCTTCATCAATTTCCGTATCACGTCCAGCCACTTCTTTTGCCATACGATCATCATCTTGAACATATGCAGTCAAAACTTGAATTAACATATGGCGAACATTATGCGTCATCCGTGAAATAATTTCTTCAACTTCAGGAATTCTTGGATTGCCCTTTACTCTGATTGTTTCAAGTGCAATACTCATGGCATTTTCACCAATTCGTTCTAAATCAGTCGTTGCCTTCAAAATACTGATAACAACTCTAAAATCAGTTGCTACCGGTTGTTGTAAAGCCATTAATTTTAAGGCCTTTTTCTGAATATCAAGCGATTCGTGTGGAATCTTTGCCTCATCATCAATCATTAATTGGGCTTTTTTCTTATCATGATCGACAAACGCTCTTGTAGCATCATCAATATCATCATTAACAAAAACACCCATTTCCATAAATTGAGTATTTAGTTTCTTTAATTCATCTAAAAAAATTTCATGCATGATTATGTTCTCCAGTAAGTTTATCCAAAACGACCATTTAAGTAGTCACTAGTTATTTGTTTTTGCGGAGCAATAAACATCTCTTCTGTTTTTCCCGCTTCAATTAAATTGCCGTTCATCAAAAAAGCAGTTTGATCAGAAATTCGACCAGCTTGTTGTAAATTATGAGTAACCATAATAAAAGTAAAATGCTGTTTTAATTCCATCAACGTTTCTTCAATTTCACTACTTGAAATTGGATCAAGTGCACTAGTCGGTTCATCAAGCAATACCACCTTAGGTTTAACTGCAAGAGCACGTGCAATACAAATTCTTTGTTGTTGACCACCTGAAAAAGCTTGTGCATTACGATCCAAATTATCTTTTGTCTCTTTCCAAATAGCTGCTTGTTTTAAACTTTCTTTAACTCTTTGATCGATTAACTCTTTATCTTTTATTCCAGCTAACTTAAGGCCATAAGCAACATTATTATAAACAGAGAATGGGAATGGCGTTGGTTGTTGAAAAACCATTCCGACTTCTTTTCTAAGTTCAACTAAATCAGTCTTAGGACTATAAATATCTTTACCTTCGAAAAGAATCTCGCCCGTAATTTTAATGTTTTCAATATCATCATTCATGCGATTGATACAACGTAAAAAAGTTGATTTTCCGCATCCTGAAGGACCAATTAAGGCAGTTAATTCATTTTCATGAAAATCTAAACTAATGCCATGAAGTGCTTCATAATCGCCATAACTTAACTTAACATTTTTTGCAGTAATTACATCGTTCATTTTTTATCCTTAACCAAAACTTCCTTGAATATATTCTTCCGTCAATTGCCCTTTTGGATTGGTAAAGATTTCTGCTGTGGAATTATATTCAATTACATGTCCTAAGTTGAAAAAAGCAGTATAATCACTAATTCTTGATGCCTGTTGCATATTATGAGTAACCATTACCATTGTGTATTCAGTTCGCAATTGCTTCAAAGTATCTTCTAATTTTGACGTCGAAACTGGATCAAGCGCACTAGCAGGTTCATCTAACAAGAGGATTTCAGGTTTTATCGCCAATGCTCTTGCGATACATAATCGTTGCTGTTGACCACCTGATAAAGCTAATGCACTCTTATTCAACTTATCTTTAACTTCATCCCATAAGGCTGCTGCACGCAGACTTTCTTCAACTATTTGATCTAACTGTTCCTTATCGTTTTGCCCATCAGCTTTTAACGCATAAACAATATTTTCTCGAATAGATTTTGGAAATGGATTTGGTCGCTGAAAAACCATGCCGATATTTTTTCTTAATTCATAAACATTAATATTAGATTTATTAATGTCTAAACCATGAAACATGATTTTGCCATCAACCCGTGCTACTCGATCATTCATTCGATTTAACGAACGCAAAAAAGTTGATTTACCAGAACCTGAACCACCAATTAAAGCAGTAATCGTATTTTTCTTAAACTGCAAACTTGCATCAAAGAGCTTTTGTACTTTACCACCATAAAAAACACTTAAGTCTTCAGTATATAAAGCACGTTCTTCTTCATTAAAAGTTTTCAAATAACTTGTTTCGTTTGTAATGTTCATCTACTCACCTATTTAGCCGCTGTTAACTTGCGATACAACTTATTTCCAAGATAACGAGCTCCTAAATTAAAAATAATTACTACTAAAACTAACAAAGCAGAAGTTGCTGCAGAAACAATGGCTGCATCAGAAATAATTCCTTCAGTGTTGACCTTCCAAATGTGAACTGCAAGCGTTTCGGCAGGACGCATCACATTTAAAAAGCTCGTCGAACTGAATGGATTCCAATTAGAATAATCGATCGTCGAACCACTTTGACCAGCAGTATAAATTAATGCAGCGGCTTCTCCAAAAATACGTCCAGCACTCAAAATTAGCCCAGTTAATATTCCAGGTAAGGCCGCAGGCAATACAATTCCACGAATCGTCTTCCAATTTGATAATCCTAAAGCTAAGCCTGCTTCACGTTGTGCTTGTGGTATACCTTTGATTGCCTGTTCAATATTACTTGTCAAAATTGGCAAATTGAAAAAAGTTAGGGCTACTGCACCCGAAATAATTGAAAAGCCAAAGCCAAATTGAACAACAAAAAGTAAGTAACCAAATAAACCAACCACAATTGAAGGAAGGGAACTAAGGATTTCAATTGTTGTTCTTAATAAGCCTGTAATCCAATTATCTTTAGCATATTCAGCTAAATAAATCGCAGCACCTAAAGCAATTGGTAGCGAAATAATCGCTGTTAAAACAAGTAAATAAAGTGAGTTAAAGAGTTGATCACGAACCCCGCCACCAGCTTGATATGATGAAGCTTCAGAACTCAAAAAATGCCAAGATAAATGAGGTAAGCCAGTAATCAAAATATTACCTAAAATACCTACAAGGATTAAGACAACAATCCCTACAAAAAAGTAAATAATCCATGTAGCTATTTTATCGCGATTTTTTGCATTCACCATTACTTACCTCCTTTTTTACCAACTAATCTAATCAAGAAATTGAAAACCAGCGACATAATCAATAAAAGTAAAGCCAAAGACCATAAAGCATTATTCGGTAATGTTCCCATCACAGTGTTACCCATTTGGCTAGTTAATTGACTAGTTAATGTAGCTGATGGACTGACCAAATTGTAAGGCATCAACACAGCGTTTCCGATTACCATTTGAACAGCTAAGGCTTCTCCAAAAGCACGCGCCATGCCAAAAATAATCGCAGTTAATATTCTCGGAGTGGCTACCCTTAAAACAACTTTATAAATAGTTTGCCAATGCGTAGCACCAAGCGCTGCTGAGGCCTGTCTAAAATGCTTTGGAACGGCTTTTAAAGCATCAACCGTTAAAGATGTAATCGTAGGCAAGACCATGACAAATAAAACTAAAGTCGCTGCTAAAATTCCGAATCCAGTACCACCAAAGATTTTTCTAATCGTGGGCACTACTATTGCTAAACCTAAGAATCCGTAAACTACAGATGGAATCCCAACTAACAGTTCAATTACTGACTGCAAAAAATTTGCACCCTTTTTTGAAGTATATTCAGTCATAAAAAGTGATACTGAAACTGCAAAGGGAGTCGCAACAATTGCGGCAAGTAATGTCACAGCAAAAGAAGTGACAATCATTGCTGCTGCACCAACATGATTTTTACCTTCACCCGGATCCCAATCACTAGAAGTTAAAAAATGAATCGGATTAATGTGATCAGTAAAAAATGTAGCTAGACCATGTCCACCTACAAAACCAATAATCGAAACAACTAAGATAATAATTAACAAAATAGCAAAATATGTCAGCCCTTTGCCCCAATATTCTTGCCTTGTTTCTTTTGAGGGCTTAGTTAATTTATCAATATTAACACTATTAGGCCCCATTTTATTTAACTTTACATGGGGAACTTTTTGTTGAGCAATTGCTTGATCAACAACTTCTTTTAATTCTTTATTCTTTTTCATCACTTTAATTTCCTAATTTGCTTATTTGGTTATTGCTATCGCGTTTAACCTGCATCTTATTAATACTTAAGTAACCAATTTTCGAAACTAAATCATCTTGAACTTTTTTACCCAACATATATTTAATAAAAGCACGAGTTTGTTTATTAGGATTTAGTTTAGTATACATATGTTCATAAGACCAAAGTGTCCAACTATTGTCTACAATATTGTGATTACTTGCAACAACATTATTTAAACTTAACTTTTGAATATTTTTATCATTAGCATATGGTAATGAAATATAACTAATTGTTCCTGGAGTAGAAGCAACTATTTTTTTGACTGTACCATTCGAATCTTGCTCTTGAGAACGAATCGGTTTAGCTTTTTTGAGAATTATTTCTTCAAACGTGCTACGAGTACCGCTACCTTTAGAACGATTAATTACAGTAATGGCTTCATTTTTTCCACCAACTTGACGCCAATTGGTAATTTTTCCAGTAAATATGTCACTTAACTGTTTTGTCGTCAAATTTTTAATTCCAACATCTTTATTAACAATCGGCACAATACCAACTACTGCAATCAAATGATCACGTAATTTTTTAGCATCAATTCCCTTTTGAGTTTCTGCAAAAACATCGGATGCTCCAATTTGAACAGCGCCGGCTTGAACCTGACTAAGACCGGTACCAGATCCTCCACCTTGAACAACGATATTACTATTAGGATGAACTAACCGATAATCATTTCCTGCTTGCTCTGCCAAAAGTTGCATAGCACTTGAACCAACTACCGTAACTTTTGCGTCATTTTTTTTGCAGGCTGTCAAAGTTAATCCAATTAAAAATAAAAGAATTACTATGCCACCAAAATGATGTTTTTTCATTATTTACTCCTTAATGTGCATAAATCAATTAATGATAACATAGAAAAAAAGCGCCCCGCAACTTGCAGAGCGCTTTTCTTATTTAAAATAATAATTATTTCAAGTTTAATGGATCAAGCTTGATACCAGGGCCAAAGGTTGCAGCAACAGCAACACTCTTAATGTATTGACCCTTAGCTGATGCTGGACGTGCACGTAAAATTACGTCACGTAAAGCATCAAAGTTTTCAACTAATTGATCTTCAGTAAATGATACCTTACCGATAGCAGCGTGAATAGCAGCTTGACGGTCAACACGGTATTCTACTTGACCAGCCTTAACATTCTTAACAGCCTTTTCGATGTCCATAGTAACTGTACCAGTCTTAGGGTTAGGCATTAAACCTTTGGGTCCAAGAATACGACCTAAACGACCAACCTTAGCCATCATCATTGGTGTAGCTACAACAACATCAAAGTCCAAGTAACCGTTTTGAACTTTTTCAACTAATTCATCAGAACCAACTTCGTCAGCACCTGCAGCCTTAGCTTGTTCAGCTTGAGGACCTTCAGCAAATACTATAACCTTTTGGGTCTTACCAGTACCGTTAGGTAAAACAAGTGAACCACGAATTTGTTGGTCAGCTTGCTTAGGATCAACACTTAAGTTGTAAGCAACTTCAACTGAAGCGTCAAAGTTTGCGTATGATGTTTCCTTAACAAGTTTCATAGCTTCTTCAATTGAGTAAAGCTTGTTTGGATCTACTTTCTTAGCAGCTTCTAAATATTTCTTACCATGCTTTGGCATGTGATTTCCTCCTTGTATATGTGGTCAAACGAGTTTTCTCTGAACTCTCCCACCTGATATGTTACTTATTACTTCTAAATAACAGGATTAGTCTTCGACTTCGATACCCATACTTCTAGCGGTACCTTCAACCATGCGCATAGCAGCTTCAATATCAGCAGCGTTAAGGTCTTTCATCTTAGTCTCGGCAATTTCCTTGACTTGGTCCTTGGTTACCTTACCAACCTTGTTGGTATTAGGTTCACCAGAAGCCTTCTTGATCTTAGCAGCTTGCTTAAGCAAAATAGCTGCTGGTGGAGTCTTAGTAATGAATTCGAATGAACGATCTTCATATACTGTAATGACTACAGGGATAATCATACCTTTTTGGTCAGCAGTTCTAGCATTGAAGTCCTTAGTAAAACCAACAATGTTAATACCTGCTTGACCTAAAGCAGGACCAACTGGAGGAGCAGGTGTTGCAGCACCAGCTGGGATTTGTAACTTAACTACGTTAATAACTTTTTTTGCCACGGTCAAAACCTCCTTGATTCCGTGATGCGGTTAAAATGGAGAATTTACCTACTTCTCCTCCCACAATAATAAACGTAC
>JAHLFT010000014.1 GCA_018883635.1 Candidatus Lactobacillus pullistercoris | reverse complement strand
CTTCTTCATCACATCATCTTCACGTTCTACTTTTAATTCTTTCTCGTGTTCTATCTGAACTTTTGTAATCCGTTTAACATCAGGTGAAGTCCGTGTAAATTTAACTCCCTTTTCTAACAAAGTTACTACTTTTCTAGCTTCCTTTAATGCTTTACTGTTATCTCTAGGGTCAATTTCCATAGGTCGCTTATCACGATTATATGCACGTAAATATTTAGCATTTACAGGAAACATATCAGCAAACAAAATATAAGCGTCTTTATCTCGAACTTGCGTTTTAAAAAATATATCTGTTGGCTTGCCTTGTGCTTGTTTCTTTGCCACAATTTCATCAAATTTTGCAATCCTACTCGTTAAAGGTGCTACCCAATACATATCTTTTTGTCCATTCATTTTGAAAGCAAAATAATGCGGTCTTTGTGCTCCCTTACCCTTATTCACTTTCAAATAAGGCTCTTGTACTAAATCAAAAAAATCATCATCTACAAATACAAGTCGCCCAGTTTTAAAATTATTATTCGACAAATATAGCAACCTCCTAAATAAAAAGCTACTGATAATTCAATTATCAGTAGCTTAAATAAAAATCTTTAAGCTGTACCATTTATCCAAACCGCCGTACAGTAGCGATAATCTCGTTTGTTGCACCATTTATCCAAACCGCCGTGCAGTAGCGATAATCTCGTTTGTTGTACCACTTATTCAAACCGCCGTACAGTAGCGGTACTCTTAATCTACACCTGTATTATAACATTAATATAATATATCAACAAATATACTAAACAACAAATTATAAATTACTATCAAGTAACAATGCTCCTATGTCAATAATTGGCACAAATTAAGTTAGACCTTTCTAATATTATTTTAAAAGTGAAGACGTTGGTTGTTATACCATTGAATATATTTTTCTGTCCGTAGGACAAGGTCTTCATAACTAGTGAAATGAGTTTGATACACAAATTCACGTTTTAGAAGTGAATGAAAAGCTTCAATTGGACTGTTATCGTAAGGATAACCTTGTTTAGAATATGAATGTTTAATGTGATTATCTGCTAGTAATTTTTCAAAACTAAAACTTGTATATTGTGAACCCATATCAGAATGTAAATATTGTGGATGTTGATGTGTTTTATTTAAAGCATCACGTAAAGTTCGTACTACTAATTCACTAGTCATATTGCGATCGATGATCGCACTAATAATATGTTTAGTTTGTTCATCATAAATTGAACTTAAATAAACCCAAATACCTGAACGTAATTCTAAATAAGTGATATCAGCACGCCAAATTATACATGTTTTATGATTGATATTTTTAATTAAATTAGGACGTTGCGCATAATCAACATGAGTGCTAGGTTTACGAAAACGACGTGTCATTAATGAATGAATATGTGCTTGCCGCATTAAACGATAAACACGACCATTTGAAATCATAATGCCTTGTTGCCGTAAAGCAAGATTAATTCGTGGATAACCATATACTTTGAAATTATCACGCCAAATTTGTTTAATATTTTGAATTAAACTTTGATTTTCAATTTCTCTCTTACTAGGTTGATAGTTACGCCAGTGATAATAAGTACGGCGTGGTAAGCCGATGGCTTTTAAAATGATATTCAAGCGGTGTCCCTTAGCACGCATTTGTTTAATAAAACATAAACTACGTTTTCGACCTAATGTTTTGCCAGTAACACCGCCGCTTGTTTTAAAATTTCAAGTTCTTCTTTTAACTTTTTGTTTTCTCTTTCAAGTTGAGCGTATTCTTTGGCAGTAATATTTTTACCGTTAGGTAAGGATACTTCTTGATATTGTTTAATCCATTTAGTAACTGATGAAACAGTTACTCCATATTCTTGTGCTAGTGAATTAGCCGAACGATGTTCGTCATGGTATAACTTCACAATACTTCTTTTAAAATCTTCACTATATCTGATTGAACGTTTTGACATAATAAAAAGCTCCTTTACTAAGTATTATGACATAAAAAGGTCTAACCTTTTATGTGCCAAATATTAGTATAGGAGCAATTCTAAGTTAAACTAATATTGAATAAAGTTAATATAGGCTCATGAACTTTTTTATTATATGAAACTTGAGCAGCATTTACATATAGTATCACAATATCTACTATTACTTTATATGAACGAAAACTTAAACTACTTTCTCGGGTGAAAAAGTATTTTTTAGACAATTTGTTTGCAGAAAAAGAATATCCTAACTTGAGATTTAAAGGATTTACTGATGCATGGGAGCAGTGTAAGTTAAAAAATTTAGGGAATATACGCACTGGTAATACTCCAAGTAAATCTCATACTAAATATTATTCATCAAATAATGGAAAAGAATCTATTCCTTGGGTAACGCCAACTGATATAAATTCTGAATACACAACACAAACCAATTTATACCTAACATCAGAAGGACAAAAATATGCACGAATAGTACCTCCAGATACTTTATTAATGACTTGTATAGCTAGTATTGGAAAAAATACAATTTCAACTGATGTATCTGGTTTTAATCAGCAAATTAATGCAATCATTCCCAATGATAAATCCAATATAAGATTTTTATATTTTATTTCATTTAAAATTTCAAAGTATATGAATAAAATTGCACCTGCTGGAATGATGCCAATAATTAATAAAACTGAATTTTCTAAAATTAAAGTATATATCCCAGTAATTAATGAACAAAATAAGATTTCAAATTTAATGGAAAAATTAAATTATTTGCTTACTTTATATGAAAACAAGCAACAACACCTTACTGAAATTAAAAAGACGCTTCTAAACACCATGTTCATCTAACAAACACCTCGTCAAAATGGCGAGGTGTTATTTTTACAATGCAGCTAAATGACGCATAATTTTGTCGTTATCTTGATTCTCAAGCTCCTCAATGATGTGAATATATGTGCTTTGAGTAGTTGTCATATCTGCATGACCTAATCGCTTAGCAACACTTGCAGTTGAAACTCCGGCATATAAAAGAAGCGAAGCGTGTGTGTGCCGCAATCCATGAACTGAGATTACAGGAATTCCTGCCTGTTTACATTTCTTTTCAAGAAAGAAATTGACCGTAGAATTATATATTCTTTTAGTTACAAAAATTGGTTTATCTGCAGGTAGATTTCTAATCAAACCACTAAACTGCATACATAATTTCCAGTCCAGTTGAATTTTTCGTACTGAAGATTTGTTTTTAGTTGGTTGAAAACCGCCGTTTTTATCTTTGTAATTCCAAGTTTTAGTTACTGACAAAGTTTGCTCTTCAAAATCAAAATCATTTGGCGTTATCCCAAGAGCTTCCGCAAATCGAAGACCTGTTTTGGCAATCAGCAGAACCAACCAATCAATTGATGGCTTATCTCCTAAATCAAGTTCTTTAATTAGCAATTTCAGTTCAAATTCGCTTAAAAATTTAGTCTTCTTTTTCTTCGGATCTTTTCCCTTGATGATTGCGCGTCGGGTAGGATCGTGTTTGATAATTCCATCATCATATGCATCTAAGATTGCAGCTTTAACCTGATGATGAAAATCCATTACTGTTTGGCGTTCATGATTAACAGCATAATCATTAAGTAGTTTTTGATATGTTTGACGATTCAAGTCCTTCATCATCAAAGTAGGCGCAAGTCCTTTGATTTTACGATATGTTACCCAATATTTTTGAAGGGTTACATCGCGAATCGCACCAACCTTATAAAGTTTTACCCATAACTTAAAGTATTCATGTAAGTATTGTGATTTTGTTCTTCTTGGCATAAGAAAAACCTCCCATAATAAATTTTTGGTAAAAGCCAATTTTTATTATGAGAGGATAAGTTGTTAGATGAACATGGTGTTTAGAAGAGTAGTCTTTATCTTTGAAATTTGGTCTTTTTTATTTTCTAAATTATCAATTAGTTGCCTATTTTTATCTAATAGATTTCCAATTTTATTTTGAGCTTCAATAGACGGTAATTTTAAAGTCAAATTTTCAAAGGCTTCTATATCTAAATTTCTTCTAACAATACTAGCTCCTTGAACAGAAACTACTTTGTATAAATACATCATTTTAGGATGATGTAAAAGTGAATTTAAATAGATAATGTTAATATTATTTGTTAAAATGAAAACTTTATAACTAGGAGAAACTAAACCATTTTCAAAATCGAAATTAATATTTATGTTACCTAACCACAAATTTTGAGGGGATAATACAAGCTCATTCTTAGAAAGAACTTTATATCCAACATTGCTACTACTGTTTGTTCTACCATTTCTAAGTTCAATTCCAGAATTTGTAGAGCTTAAAACAGGATATTGATCTTCATATGTTGATTTAATATTTTTCTCTTTTAAAATTTCTCCTAATTTGACCTTTGTAAAATTTGTTTGTTTTATTAAATCGTTGTTATAAACCTTATTCTCTAACTCTTTATATATAAGCTTTACAAGTTTAAGTTTTCGTTCATATAAAGTGAGAAGCTTGTAAAGTAGTATATTAAATTTATAGATTTTATTTATTTCATCTTTACTGTGAGGAATTTTTATTTTCATTCTGAAAAAATCATTGTCTTTGATAGCAAATCTATCTGATCGTGCTCCGCTGTTTCCACTCATATACATAAATTTATGCCATTTTGAAGATTTAAAATATATTTCTAAGTAATCGCTTAATGATTTTGTTGAAAAATAGAATACCAGGTATAAAGGAGACATGACGCCTAATTCATTTAACTTATTTCTTGAAATAGGGCCAAATGGAGCATTA
>JAHLFT010000107.1 GCA_018883635.1 Candidatus Lactobacillus pullistercoris | reverse complement strand
ATTAAGTCTAGCGATATTGATGCGTATAAATGTGCTTTAAAAATCAAAGATTTTATTGCTGAAAAATACAATTATCAATTAACTAATGAAGAAGTAATGTATATCGCAATTCATATTAATAAGATAACTTCAGATTTGAGGGGAAGAAAATGAAATACGAGAAGATGAACAAGGAGATCTTAGATGCAATTGGCGGCGAAGATAATATTCAGTCAGTTGTCCATTGCTCTACAAGATTACGTTTTGTTTTAAAAGATGAGAGTAAAGCCGATGATCAAAAAGCCGAAAATATCAACGGTGTTTTACAAGTAGTTAAAAAAGGTGGACAGTATCAATTAGTCATTGGTAACACTGTTGAAGATGTTTATGATGACTTAATGCAAATGATTCACATTGACAATAATGATGACGATAATAGTAATCAGTCAAATAAAAATAAGAACTGGTTTGATATAATTATCGGCGCTATTACCGGTTCAATTGCACCAGCTATCCCATTACTAGCCGGTGCTGGTATGGGCAAGGTTTTATTGTTAATTTTAACAATTTGCAATGTCCTATCAGATAAGAGTCAAACCTACCAATTATTAAATTTAATTTTTGATACTGGTTATTACTTTATGCCAGCTTATGTTGGTTTTTCAGCTGCTAAAATTTTTAAAACCAATCAAATGTTAGGTGGATTCATTGGATTAATGACAGTGCATCCCGTTTGGGCACAAATTGTAGCTGCTAAGAAACCTTTCTATTTCTTGGGCTTACCAGTTCCATTAGTTCAATATTCATCAACTTTGATCACCGCAATTCTTTCTGTTTGGATTATGTCTTATATTTATAAATTCGTCAGAAAGATCACTCCAGGAATGGTTAAAGTCTTCATGGAACCAATGCTTACTATGTTGATTACTGGTCCATTAGTATTCTTGCTTATTGGACCATTCTCAAACTGGATTTCTCAAGGTATTGGTTTTATCGCAATGTGGCTTTACCACAACGCTGGTCTTATCGCTATTCCAATTCTTGCTGCTCTATATCCATGGCTTGTTTCAATTGGTATCCACAAAGCTTTATCACCAATTAGTATTCAATTAGTTGCTACCCAAGGTTTTGACCCAATTATTCGTGTTGTTGCTTTATGTTCAAATATGTCACAAGCTGCCGCTTCTCTTGCAGTCGGTTTAAAGAGTAAGAACAAAGAATTGAAATCTTTAGCTCTTTCATCAAGTGCTACTGCATACTTAGGTGGTATTACTGAGCCAGCACTTTTCGGTGTTAACTTACGCCTTAAAAAGCCAATGTATGGTGCTATGATCGGTGGTGCGATTGCTGGTGTAGCTGCAAGTTTCATGAAGATCAAAGCATTTATCTATGTAACTCCAGCATTCTTAAGTTTGCCAATGTGGGTTTCTAAGACCGAAAACTTTGTTGTTCAAGCTATTATCATTATTATCATTGCCAGTGTAGCAACCTTTATTGCTACTTGGATTATTGGTTTTGATGATCCAGTAGATAAGAATGAAGTCAAAAAAGCTGCTAAAGAAGAAAAGAAAAATTTTGAAAAAGATCATGAAAAGCATGAATTACATGCGCCTGTTAAAGGTGAATTAGAAGATATTTCTAAAGTTAACGACCCAACGTTTGCTAGTGGTGTGATGGGTAAAGGAATTGCAGTTATTCCAAGTGAAGGAAAGATTTTTGCACCTGATGATGGTGTTGTCACTGCTACTTTTGAAACGCATCATGCTATTGGTTTACATTTAAACAATGATGCTGATGTTTTGATCCATGTCGGAATCGATACAGTTGAAATGAAGGGTGAAGGGTTTAAGCAATTAGTTAAAAAAGGTGACAAGATTAAAGCTGGACAAGAATTACTTGACTTCGATATTGATAAAATTAAGAAGGCAGGATATGATCCAACTGTAATTATGATTGTAACTAACTCTAAAGACTTCTTAGAAGTTTTGTCAGTATTAAAAGACAAGGATAAAACTGAAGAAGTTACTAAAGATACTAATGTTATGATCTTGGCTTAGGAGGTGAAACAATGGTAAATTATCATGTGCCGCAAGGCTTCATGTGGGGTGTAGCGACTTCGGCCAACCAAGTTGAAGGAGCTTGGAATGAAGATGGCAAAGGAATGTCGATTGCTGATTGTGAGCGCTTTAATCCGCATCAAGATTTGAATGATTATAAAAAAGTAAACGACATGACTAGCGATGAAATTAAGAAGGCTCTTGAAGATAAAACGAGTAAAACTTGGGGAAAGCGCCATGGTGTCGATTTTTATCATCGCTATTCATCTGATCTTGAAATGTTAGCTAAAACAGGCATCAATTCAATGCGAATCTCAATTGCCTGGAGTCGGATCTTTCCAAATGGAGATGATTCAAAGCCAAACCAAGCGGGACTTGATTATTATCAACATCTTTTTGAAAAAATGAATTCGCTTGGCATTACGCCAATTGTTACTTTATCTCATTATGAAATGCCATTAAATTTAGTTTTAAACTATAATGCTTGGTATGATAAGAAAGTTGCAGAATTTTTCTACCATTTTGCTAAAACAGTAATTAATCAATATCATGATTTAATCAAATATTGGATTCCAATTAATGAAATTGATAGTATTATTCGGCATCCTTATTCTTCAGCTGGATTAGTTAAAGATCGCTTTCCAGATAAAAATTTCAAAGAAGTTATTTATCAAGCAATGCATAATCAATTTGTTGCCTCAGCAAAAATTACTAAATATATTCATGAAAATTATCCAGCGCTTAAAGTTGGAAGCATGATTACCAGCACGATGGTTTATCCTTATAATAGCGATCCGCGCAATATGCTCAAGGCAACGAAAGTAATGCGTGAGAGTTATGATTTTAGTGATATTCAAATTCGCGGCAAATATCCTAAAGTTTTGCTTGAACAAATTAAGCAAACGGACTTGCAAATCGATATGACTAAAGAAGAATTAAAGTTGATTGCTGAAAATACTGCTGACTTTGTTGCTTTTTCTTACTATTCATCTGTCTGCACAGCCTTTGATACTACAGGTTTAAAGGTGACCAAAGCTAACCGTACCACAGGAGTGTATAATAAGTATCTCCCAGAAAGTGAATGGGGTTGGCAAATTGATCCAGTTGGACTTAGACTTATTTTAATTAATCTTTTTGATCGTTACCAAAAGCCGTTATTCATCGTCGAAAATGGTTTGGGAGCAAAAGATAAATTAACAACTGATGGCAAAGTTCATGATCAATATCGCATTGATTACTTGAAGGCGCATATTAATGAAATGCTTAAATCAATCAAAGAAGATGGCATTGAATTAATGGGTTACTTGATGTGGGGAACAACCGATATGATTTCCGCATCAACAACACAGATGTCAAAACGATATGGTCTAATTTATGTAGACCTCGATGATGAAGGAAACGGCAGCTATAAACGCTATCCAAAAGATTCATATTACTGGTATCAAAAGTTATTATCTTATGGAAAAGAAATACCAGAAAATTATTTAGAATAGAATAATTATAAATTAAGCACCACTTAACATTGTGGTGCTTTTTCTATTAATTGAATAAAATCGTAAGTAGGATTACAACAATTGTAATTACGATAATCATGATTACTGTAATTTAAATTACTGAAAGGCAACAACTATGAATAAATTTATCGGACGTGAAATTGAATTAAAGAATCTAAATAATATGTACAGA